>JAPKYY010001053.1 GCA_026394095.1 Acidobacteriota bacterium
AGCGTCACTGGCCTCCCCGCCTTCGCCGATGGCGTCACCGGCGGCGACGTCGATGGCGAACCCTTCGACAACCGCGTCAACCTCAAGAGCCGCATCAACACAGGCAGCATCTTTGCAACAGACACAATGCGGGCAGGCTCCCGTTGGACCTTCACCTTCTCAGGCCGCTTCAACCGCACTGCCATCGTCAATCGCGACCGCATCACCCCCGGCGGTGGCCGTGGCTCCCTCGATGGAGACCACGCCTACTCCCGCTTCAACCCGGCCATCGCAGCCACTGTCAAGCTACCGGCAGACATGAACGCATACCTCGGCTACAGCGAAGGCAACCGCGCGCCAACCGCAATCGAACTCGGCTGCGCCGACCCCAACTCCCCCTGCCGCCTGCCCAACGCCTTAGCCGGCGATCCTCCTCTCAAGCAGGTCGTCACCCGCAGCATCGAGGCCGGCCTCCGAGGCAGCATCGAAGGCAACTGGAAGTGGAGCGCCGGCTTCTTCCGCGCAGAGAATCGCGACGACCTTCTCTTCGTCGCCAGCCCTCAAACCGGCTTCGGCTACTTCCGTAATTTCGGCAAGACCCGCCGCCAGGGCCTCGAAACCTCCCTCAACGGCAAGGTGAGAAAAGTCAATCTCGGAGTCAACTACACCTTCCTCGACGCCACCTTCCAAAGCCCCGAAGTAGTCAACGGTACCGGCAACAGCAGCAACTCAGAACTTAAACTCGGTATCCCCGGTGTTGATGGCTCTATCAGGATCAACCCCGGAGCACGAATCCCGCTAGTTCCCAAACATGTTGGCAAAGCTTACGCCGACATCCAGGTCACCAGCAAATTCACCGTCGATCTGAGCGCAGTCGCCTTCTCCAGCATGATCGCCCGCGGCAACGAGAACAATCAGCACAATGCCGACGGCAGATACTATCTCGGCCCCGGCCACTCTCCCGGCTACGCCGTCGCCAACCTCGGTGCCCGCTATCAACTCACCAAACAACTCCAACTCTCTCTCCAGCTCAACAACCTCCTGGACCGTCGCTACTACAGCGGTGCTCAACTAGGCCCAACCGGCTTCACCTCGACAGGTAATTTCATCGCTCGTCCCTTTCCAACAATTCAGGGGCAGTATCCACTGCAGCAAGCCACCTTCTACGCTCCCGGCGCTCCCCGTGCCGCCTGGGCCAGCCTCCTCTTCAGCTTCTGACAACTTCGATACGATAAAGGCCGTGAAAATTAACCGTCGCCATGCTGCGGCAGTAGTTCTGGCCACCACTGCTGCCTCCGCACAAGCCACCGAAAGTGTCCCAACTCACGGGCCCTTCCTCGGCCACGTCGGCCTCAACGAAGTCCACATCTGGGCCCGCACCGCCAGATCCGGCTCCTTCCGCATCGAATACGGCGTCAGCCCGGACAAGCTCACCCAAACTTCCCAAGCCGCTTCAACCACCCCAGACCACGACAACTCCGCCTGGCTCCAAATAACCGGCCTCCAGCCAGGCACTCGTTACTACTACCGCATCGCCGGCACCACCACTCCAGATCGCGCTGGCACCTTCCTCACCCTCCCTTCCCCAGACTCTTACCGCGACCCCGAAACCAATCCCCGCGGCCTCTTCAACTTCAGCTTTCAGTTCGGCTCCTGCGCCTGCCAGACTCACGGCGGTGCCAAAGGCGCCACCCTCCCCGCCTACAAAACCATGCGCGAGCAGCACGGCAAAAAGGTCCTCTTCTCGATCATGAACGGCGACTGGGTCTATGAAGAAAAGCGCGACTACGCCGTGCCCCAGTGGCTCGAACAATGCGGCCTCTCCGCCAGTCAACTCCCCGGAATCGCTAAAATCGCCCCCAGCATCACCGGCGTCTGGGAAAACTTCAAACTCTATCTCGAACGCGGCAAAACTCTCGCCGCCTGGCATCGCGAAGTCCCCGGCTATTTCACCCCCGACGATCACGAGATCCTCAACGACGTCACCGGCACCGGCACCGCAGGCGTCAAAGCCCAAGAAGCCGTCTTCCGCGACATCGCCCTCCGCGGCTGGTACGACTATATCGCCGGCAGCAACCCCCTCGCCACCAAACAGGAGATGCACTTCGGCGAAGCCACCCTCAACGGCAACATCCTCACAGACCCCGATTCCGACTTCCGCAAAATCAACCTCGCCGAAGCCTCTAACCTCCACGTCCACTGGGGCGGCCAACTCGCTGGCACCCCTCCTGGCAAGAACCCACCCACAGGCAACCCCAACGCCGGCGTCTACGAAATCGACGATGTCCTTGATGCCCACCGCATCCGCATCAAACCAAACTTCCCGCAAGTCGGCAAAGCCACCTACTCGATCGGCCGCCAGCACTACTCCAGCTTCCGCGTCGGCAACATC
>JAPKYY010000440.1 GCA_026394095.1 Acidobacteriota bacterium
AGCGTGGCGGATCGGGCGCTTATTGCGGCCATAGTGCCCGGAGCGCCCTACTCTGGATTGGGGGCTGATCCGCTCACCATTGCGATCAAGCGCCATCAGCAGATCCGAGGCGGGACGCAGGATGGCAAGGTAAGCCCAATGCAGGCGAATCAGGGCTACAACTGGATCATCACTGCGCTCAGCAACAATATGAGCAATTACCTGCCCTCGATGTGGCCACAGATTGACAAGCACACGAAATGTCCGCCGGCGCTGAAGGCGGCGATTTTGAAGTGTTTTGCCCCGTACTCCGGATAAATCGAAGGTCTGGAATCGAATAGGTTACAATAGGAAAGTTGATAGTCGGGGCGTAGCGCAGCCTGGTAGCGCACCTGCCTTGGGCGCAGGGGGTCGCGAGTTCGAATCCCGCCGCCCCGACCATTTCCTTCCACTTCTTCACCCATTTTTGTAGCTGATACGGGCGTCGGAGTGTGTCTATTTTTCAATTTTCAAAGAACTTGCGGCTGTTGGGCCTGGTTTGTTGCTGTTTGTTACGCGGCTAGTTTTGCAGCGCGGTGTTTGTCTACGATTTCGCGGGCTTCTGGCATCAGGGCCATTAATCGGACGGCGAGCAGGCCTGCGCTGGTTTTGCTCAAGTCGGCTTTGCGGACGTCGAACATTGGGAAAGTGGCTGGAATATCGACGATTTTGTCGAATAGATAGACTTCGGTGTGGATGTCCATGGCCAAGACGCGATCGCGCTGGAGTTTGGTGAGTTCTTTGAGGGCGCGGTCGGCGCGGCGCTCCTGGGCGGCGCAGAGTTTGAGGATGCGCTCCATCTGGGTGAAGAGGGTTTCGTTATTGGGTTCGTTTGACCAGCGGTCTTGCGCGTCGATTTCCATTTGTCTAGCCCGGTCGACCTGGAAGAGGGCAAAGACGTAGCGCTCGAAGGTTTGGAGCTCGAGTTCGCCTTCGGGGAGGCATTGCTTGAGGAGCTTGGCCTTAAGTGAATCGTATTGGCTTCGTTCGTGCGGATTGTTTTCGAAGATGGTTGTTGGGTTGGCGGTGAGGCCGTGACGGGTGCTGTTGGCTGCGGAGTTGGCGCGGCCTTCGACGGTTTTTGGACCTGTTGACTTCTTTGCATTTTGCCTGTTGGCATTGATTTGCGCTTGAGTTGACATAAGGGTTTCGTCCTTCATTTGAAATAGAAAAAGGAGGCGCACGGAGCGCCTCCCGATGAAGAAGCTAACATTTCAAAAGTCGATTCCGAACTATGGTTTTTGTAAGTTGTTGATTGGATTTGGAATTTAGGTCGAAAATTTCTGATAACGCCCGCCAGCTTCATGCCGAGGTCAAGCGTTTTTGAGCCGTTGTTCGGCGTCCATTACGTTGGCGAGAATCGCATTGATCCGGCTGAGATGACCTGGCCCCTTAGATCGCAGCCAGGTGAGAACATCGTTCTGGACGCGAAACGAAATAAGCGTCGTTTTGGATCGGAGACGGAACGGCACCATTTGCGCGAGTTGCTCGTCGGTTAAAGGGGGAATGTCGGAGGCGTCTATCGCGGAGTCTGGCTTTTGGGCCAGCCGCTTGAGCCGCTCGCGCTGTGTCTTAGTAACGGGTTTATTGAGAATATGCTCGGCGCTCACTCTTAAGAGCTTTTCTGGCCGAGATGATGCGGACAATTTCTTCGCCATTGCTTGCCTCCCTGTAAACATGAACTACTAACAGAATGGGCTCCAATCCGGCTACCATCCCAAGCGCATGCCAACGCCGCTCGCCGGTCTCGTCTATTCGATCTTCTCGAAGTGTCAAGTGAGGGTCTGCAAAGACGAGTGCCGACAAAGCGAAATCGATTCCGTGCTTTGCGAGGTTGGCTCGATTCTTGTCCGGGTCCCATTCGAACTGCATCGGTCAATACAAGTGTATATACAAATGAGGTCTAATGCAAGTCGAGCAATGTTAGGCGATTATCGCCAAGGCGGCCTCTTCGACGAAGCTCTGGGTGGATGACGGGTGTTTCTACACTTTATGGATTGCCGACTCACCAGGGACGAGTGAACGCTACGCCGTCAGGCTGGAAAAATACGCAGTCAGCGTTTGCTTCCGCTTGAGTGGGGTAGCGGAGGCGGAAAAGTCACTTGGCTTCGGGGCTGAGGGAGAGATTGGAAGCGTGCAGGTGAGTGATCTTCCACCCAGCGGCAGTGCGGGCCAATACAAACATGCGCCGACCGATCGACGAGGTGGATGATCGGAGGTGAAACGTAACGACGGCAACATCGGGACTGGGAAAATCGATCCGCAGGTCGTTAGGTTCCAGTTTCATGAACGGTGGAGTAGCTACGCCGCGTTTCGCCGCCGATTTCCGGACAGTATCGAAAAAATCTAGCCAGACAGTGTCAAATGTCTGCGGATCATCGATGCGGGAGCCTTCCGGACGGATTGCTGCGGTAGGGTGAAAAACTACGGGACGGTCGGCCCAGCACTTTCGGAAAGCTGGCCAGTCCAAGTCTTGGAACGCCGCGAGGAAGGCATTCATGACCCCACGCACCTCGGCTTCGGTTGAAGACTGAGCGTCAACAGAAAGGGCAGCCAGAGGTGCCAGTAGAACTGAGCGACGCAACATGAGTCGATGTTACCACCGCGGTGAAAAGCCCTGTTGACAAGGAAAATCATGCGAGGGTCGAGCCCTGCGCAATCGGGTACCGTATCCGGGATTCTGCACAAACTCGCGATCGGCTGCCCCGTGTTTACGGATCTTGTCGAGGACCGTATTCAAATTCCTCCTGAGTTACGCGCGAGTCGTTAGTTGAGGGATCGCCGGCGAAGCGGGCTGAGTCGGTAGATGCTACGCCGGTATGCGCGGCTTTGGTCGGCAGATAACCGAGCGTCCAAGCTAACCTAATGATTGATGATGCGCCGTAGCATTGAGTGTCGCTGCGAGTGCGGACTTGAGGACTTCCGGGTTCGATTGGACCGGGAAGAACAAGTCGGCCTTGTTTCTTGCTGCCATGGCCACCACTCATTACTGCTCGACAGTCGAGACTACTGGGCCGAGGTGACTCAAGATTGTCGGCCGAAGGCCATCAAGTGTCGGTGCGGTGCAAATACATTCGGTGTCCAACTGGACTATGAATTTCGCAACGACGGTGAGGTTCGAAGCGTTGACGTAATGCTAATTTGCCGAGCTTGCCGCAGGGAACCGCCTTACACCACTTTCGACATTGATTACACTCCTACTGAGAGCCTTCTTGAAAAGCCGCTCGATCGGATTGAAGAGCCTTGGCTACGAGCCCTCCGAATTGAGATAACAGCATACTGGCGGCCAACGGACGCTCAGCGGTTTGCGGAGTACCTCACAGGAACGCTTTCGGCAAGGGTTCTTCGCAGAGAACCAGATTTGAAAGAGTGTGCGATAGTGCGCGAGGATTTCCGTTCGGAGCCGGTTTCCGATTTATACTTCTCGCCAGTGGTTCTGTCGAAGCTTCCATCAGTCCGCGATCCAGAGAAATTTGCGCCCCTATTGAAGCTAAGTTCGCCATTCAGAATTGCAATTCCTGGTGGGCTCGCTCTCCTCTATTACATCGAATACGCTGAAGAAATTCCCTCGGGAGCGCAGTTTGAGAAACAGCCTCCTACGTTCAGATCGTTCTCTAAGAACGCCGCAGATTGGCTTAAGGCCCACTACTCTTCGACTCGTGGTCCCCACACTGCGGATAACCCTGAAGAGTACGCACGAGTTGCGAGCATCATCCCGCGAAATCGCCGAGACTGAATATCCGGCGACACATTCCTTACTTTTCGCACAATGTCGGACTATCTACACCAGTACCCGGATCATAGTCTACTCGGAAGTAGGCCCCAAGAAGCGATTCGGGAATGTTCGTTCGTTTCTGTCTTTGTGGTCTGCGATACCGGTCAAGAGACTTTGCAGAAGGTAGATTGCACTACCCTCGAAAATGGCGGTTAGCTTTTATGTCAGTTGGGGACGGAGGTGCCTCAAGAGGCTGCTCCCGGTAACCTGAATCAGCTTCGGCAGTGGATCGAAGACTAAAGAGTTCGACCGATCGGGTGTGGCCCGGGGATTTAGGAATCTCTTGGCCCGGCGAACGAGGCGTTGGCTCAGTGCCTGATGCCTGTAATTTGGCCGTGTATTTGCCGGAGAATTACCAGACCAGCGGGTTAGGTTCGTCTTTCCAAAACAGCCATCGTCGTTCTTCTGTGTTTTGGCCGGAGCCGATTTCATGTGGAGCCGGATTATGCGTATCGAGGGCTATGCGGACCACCCAGCCTGCGATCGACGCCGCGTAGAGATACTGACCGTCGGGAGAGAGATCCATTGCTGTGACAGTAGATCCCACGTGGTGATACCAGTGGAGGTTGCCCTTTTCGGAGAAGGCCCGAAGGTATCCGTTCGCATTCCCAATGATGAATTCGCCTCTGCGATGGAGAGAGGTGTAGACTCTCGACACTCCTTCGACAATCGGCGCTTTTTGGGAGTGTTCATATGGAGGCGTCTGAAGTCCAATCCAGTCGGCTGCAGTCACGGCAATGGTTGCACCGTGATAGAAATGGCAGGAGTTCAGGATGACTGTCTGGTTGTCGCTGCTGAAGCAGGCGTGGTGGGGGTACTCGCTCAGGTGGCCGACGTGAGCGACCGTTTGAAGACTCTTGTTGAAGATAAAGTGGCCTTGGCACTGGGATCCTGCAGCGATCCAGTGTCCGTCCGGCGAGAGAGCTGCATGAGTCATGGAGTCGTCCAAGGAGATTGACTCTTCGCTTGAGTCCTCGCAAAGCTCGCGGATGTATTCTGGACGAGGTAGAAGGCGCGTCGCTCCTGTTGGCGCGAGTACGAAGACGCCGTCTTCACAAGCTAGCAGAACTCTTTTTCCGTCCGGGAATGGGACTAGGGCGTTTGGCACGGGTGGTTCGGTAAGTGGTTTGACTTGCGCGCCATGGGGAACTCCTTCGAGCCCGGTGGGCCATGGGCAATGACAGATTTCGATGCCAAGCCAACCTTCGGTGACGCGAACCCCGCTGTCATCGGCGACAGCGAAGTATCGGCGGTTCAGACTGCGGCCGAGGTGATGAATGCCCTGCACGACTGTCACATGGTCGTCGTCCACCTGGATAACCTGACCTGAATGATAGGGAGATCCAATACGG
>JAPKYY010000103.1 GCA_026394095.1 Acidobacteriota bacterium
CCAGTAAGTCTGTCCTTCAGAGGTTCCAGTTGTACCGTAATGCCTTGCATGAGGTCACTGGAAAAGCTGCTCAGCACTGCATTGAACTCACCACTTGCGGCTTCGAGGCTGGTGCCCTCGCGCAACTTCACGATCAGTGCCCAATCAAAATTCCCGCTCGCCGGGATTTGTGACAGATCTGCACGGATCGGCATTATCAGGTCCACTCGCTCAGGAGCACGGGTCATGTCGCCCAATTCAGATCCCCTCGGCAAATGAAATCCCTCAGGCAGCACCCCGACTACTTCAGTGGCCACGCGATTGAGTAGAATCGTTTGGCCCAGCAGTCGCAAGTCTCCTCCGGATAGGCTTTTCCATAACTCGTGAGAGATGAGGGCAACAGGTTTTGCCCGCGGCCCCTCGTCGGCGGCTTCGATATCCCTTCCGGCTTTCAATTTCAACCCGAGAGTGGAAAGGATGCCGCGACTGGAGATGGCTGCTTCAAGCCTCCGAGGCTTTCCGCTTCCTGTGAGCTCAAGAACCTCTGAGCCAATTAATGCAAGCGACTCGCAGGTGCCACAACTCTTGCGCCACTCCAGATAGTGGCGTGCATTCACTGGCAAATCAGGGTGCTGAGCAGAGATCTTCGGCACGATGCTTCGCACGTTAAACAGCCGCTCAGCATTTCCATAAGGCAAGGGCTGAAGCACCAAACCGTCCATCATCGAATAGGTCAGTACAACAGACCCAATCCCGGCAGCCAGCATAAGAACAGCCAGAATGGCAAAAGCTGGCCTGCGGCTAAAACCGCGAAAGATCTCACGAAGGTCCATCTGAAGGCGATCCCATGCCTTCAAGCCTTTTTCCTCGCGGGCCTCTTCGACGTAGCGAACAACACTACCGAACTCCATCCGGGCCTGCCGGGCCGCAGCCTGCGCTGACATCCCGCTCTTCTCAAGGTCTGCGGCGCGAGCATCCAGATGGAACTGAATCTCCTCTTCCAGATCCTGATTCAACATCGGCCCCTCACCACAGCCAGTACATCTTGTTCCATTCCTAATACCTTTAGGAGAAGAATGCCAAAACGCCTTGCAGACTGTCAAGCGGCGCTCGAATACCGCAGCTATTGAATGGCAATCAGAACAGAATTGGATTCATTGCCGGCGGTGCGTAGAATCAGGGATCCCACGCCAGTTGGCGCGTTGGATGGCACGAGCAAATTTACCTGATTCACCCCAATAAATCCCGGGGCTGAACCGGCAAACAACACCGGCAGCGCCACGGTCTGCCCGCCACTTCTGAGAATCGCCTCCACAGGCTGCCTCGTCGGTTCAAGTTCGGTTGATGACGACGGAACCCCACTCGCAACGCTTCCGTTGACGGCACCAAGCCCCGAAGCATAAACCACGAGCGCCTGTCCTCGATCCACTCCCGACTGTGAATCCACCAGTTGACCTGTATTCGCATTTACCACAACACCGGCATTTTCCTTAACAAGAAAGATCCCCGGGCTTGCAGGGCCGAGCGGCAAAGACACAGGCAAACTGGCCGCACCATTGCGCACCACCACTACCTGCACTCCTGTTTCATTGCTCAACTCCCACGGAATTTGCGCGTTCACCTGCCCTGCACTGGTGAAGTACAAAGGTGCCGGCCTCAAGTTGAAATACACACGGGTTTGCCCAATTTGCACGGGCAACGGCACCACCGTCGCACTCGCCGTCGACGGTGCAAAATTTGTCCCAAACAGGGAAGCAATCGACCCCGCAGCCAATGCTCCGCCACCGAATCCGGCCGCCCTCGTAATCCCGCTCCTTTGCAGAGTCGGAGTGGACGGCACGTCCGGGCTTACCGTAGCGATAAAGGAACCAGGCGAACTGCTGGTGCCATTCACACCAAACATCAATTGTGTTGCCCCCTGCGGAACCACAAACTGCTTCAATTCACCTGCATCCGTAAAGCCGCTGCCAATCAGAAATGGCTGCTGCAGCAAAGGCTCAACGCGCACGGCGTCTCTGGTCGCGCCAGTGAAGTTGAGTGCTGGCGGCTGTGTGCGTGTCGTCTCTGAGACAAAAACGCCCAACAGCGCGCGGCACCGGGTATCGATTCGGGCGATCGAAAACTCCGCACTCTGATTCGTATTGCATCCAGGCCGGCCGTCCGGGCCAGTGCCGTCCACAGACCCGCTGGCCACAATGCGCAGCACTTGCCCCCCCACCAGTGGAAGATTCGCCACTGCAGGCGAAGACATCGGCGAACTTCCTCCATTGCGCGAGGCAACCCCTGGCCCTTGCTGGGCAAGATGGATCATGCTCATCCCTGAAACCCGCACAGGGTTTGCTGGAATCTCCACAGCCGGCCGCACACCCACCCGCACCACAAAAGAACCCGTAGAGCTTCCAAACGCGATGGGCCCAAGGTACAGTCGCGTCGCACCAGTTGGAACTACAACGCCACGTCTGTCCCCCTGATCGGTGACACCGCTCCCCACAAAGAACGGCTGCTGCAGCAGGGGTCGCAAGACAGGCAGATTCTTCGCGTCTCCTCTAAAGTCTAAATTCAGCGGCTGCGCCCGCGAGGTATCCGACAGAAAGACTCCCACAAGACTACGGCAAGGGGCATCCACGCGCGCAACACCCAGTTCCGCGGAGAAAGAGTCGTTGCACCCTTCCCGCCCGTCCGGCCCGGAACCGTCTACCGCTCCAGTAGCCTCAAACTGCAAAGTCTGCCCGGCAACGAGGGGAATATTTACCAGCACTGGAGAATCTGCCGGAGCACTCCGGCTGTTGTTGATAGACCGGGTCCCACTGGGCTGTCCAGCCAGATGGATTACCACGTTGGCGGGCACCGTCACTTGTACCTGGCCCATTGCGGCAAGGCACACCAAACTCAAGATGATTGCGATTTTCATAAACATCCTACTCCTAAGTGGATTAGTAGAATGATAATCACATCTCTCCTAAGCCGTCAAGGAGAGAGGCGAGGGCAAAAAAAAGAGCAGCTCCTTTGAAGGAGCTGCCACTTTTGTTTTTTTAGCGGCCTAAGAGTCGCTCAATCGCCGCCAGAACTGTGGGCCACTTGTCAGACTTTGGATCTATCCAGCCAAAGTGCCCGCCTTCAGGGTCAATCGTCGAGTGCACCTGGTCGCCAGACTTCTTCCCTGCCACATCAAAAGCTGGCGCCAGAGACGCGAACATTCGCCCAATGAAATGTTCCTGGGGAATCCCGAATGGCAAAAGTTCTGCGGGCGATCCGTCTCGATAGCGCGCGGGCTTCTCGGCGGGCGTCCCCCCAAGGAGTTGGGTGATCACAGGAGACCCGCAAATCGGCTGCCCAAGAGGTACAGCCGCCTTCAAGTCGCCCGGCCCATCCAGATTGATTACCCCGCGAAACTTCAATGGGTCTTTCGTGAACAATTCACTGTCCTGCCGAAGTCTGCCTCGTCCCGCCAGCCAAAGTGCAAAATGTCCCCCAGCGGAATGTCCAACTACGACCACGCGATTCAAGTCCAGCGCATGCACCTTTGCCAGTTTCCGCAGGTAATCTGTACCACTTCCAACATCGGTAAAACTGCCGGGCCAGCCTCCACCTTCGTGCCCCAAACGACGATACTCGAGATTCCAGCTGGCAATCCCTCTTCCCGCCAACTCCGCTGCCATGGGACGAAGTGCATCCAGAGAAACCGCGCCAGAAGGCAGATCGCCCAACTTGGCAACCCAGCATCCCCCATGCACGATCACTACCACTGGATGCGGCCCCTTCCCTTCAGGGATCCTGAGCTCTCCAAACTGCACCGCACCCTCGCCATAGGCAATTTTCTTTGCCCCTTCAGGCACAGGGCGCCTGGCGAGCTCATTTGGATTGGAACTTTGCCCGGCAAGTACAAGGCTGATGCTTCCGAGCAGAAACCAGAATCGTTGCATCCGGAAAGCATAACAAAAGAAAAGAGCGGCTCCGTCTGCGGAGCCGCTCTCACATTCATCGAGTTGTCAGCGTCTAGACCAGCTTGGTACGGCGTACTGGCAGTTCGCGAATGCGCTTACCGGTAGCAGCAAAAATGGCATTGGTAATCGCAGGTACGATCACGGGTACGCCAGGTTCACCTGCTCCAGCCGACGGTTCTTTGCTGGGCACAAGGTGTACATGTACATTGCGCGGAGACTCGGTCAGGCGAGGCACCAGATAATCGTTGAAATTCGACTGCTGAACACGGCCATTCATCGCCGAAATTTCACCAAGCATTGCAACACCGGTGCCGAATACAGCCGCGCCTTCAAACTGCGCAACTACGCGGTCGGGGTTCACAACCGTGCCGACATCGGCCACAGTCCAGACATTCGGGATCGTCAGTTTGCCCTGATCGTCGATTTCCACTTCAACCACACTGGCGATGTAGCTTAAAAAGCTCCGATGAGCGGCAAAACCAAGCGCCCGGTTCTTGGTCGCCTTCTTTTTGCCATAGCCGCTCTGCTCTGCCGCGAGCTCAATCACGCGACGCAGGCGCCCCGTATTGATCGGGAACTTGTCAATCGGCATTCCATTGTTCCAGGGCTTGACGCCATCTTTGCTCAGATCGACATTGCGATCGGGGCCAAGCGCTTTCAGCACATAGGTAACGTAATCCGTGTTGTTCATCGCGGCCAGCTCATCGAGGAAGCTGTGGATGCCAAACGCATGGTAAACATGAGCTACAGCGCGCATCCAGCCGAGGCGAAGATGATTCGGCGCTGGCAGATTCTCACCACGGATGTTTGGCACATCGTAGGGCAATTCGTTCAGGCCCATACCCACTTCAAACTCGGCACCGTATTGTGCACCGGGAGC
>JAPKYY010000736.1 GCA_026394095.1 Acidobacteriota bacterium
TTTGGCGATGGCGGGTTCTTTGGCGCTGCGGTGACCGGCTTTTTTGGCTTCGTCTTCGGTCATGAATTTGCCGCTCTTTGTTTTGCCGTAGAAGCTGCCGTCTTTGTGATAAATGCCTGTGTTGAGGTTGACCCAGACGAGGCCTTTGGCCTTGGCGGCAGCGATGTCTGCGGCGGAGGCAGCCGGGGCGGGGGCAGCCTTTTTGGTTTCCATTTTGGAGGCTTTGGGATCGGTGGGGGGTGTCTTGGCTTGTGGGGCTCCCAGGAGGAGGCCGGTTGTGGCCAAGGTTAGTGCTAGCAACAATCGAATGTGTTTCACGGGAAAAATCCTATCTATGGTGAGGATATGTGGGTTCGAGGTTGATTGATATAGCTTGGGGAGGCTATTTCCGGTTGTTCGAGCTGGATTTGTTTGGGGTTGGAATCTGGCGGTGCGAATGATGAGTCTTTGCAGCAAGCAGGCACGCCCGCGAGCAAAGCATGTTTGAACGCGGGCGTGCCACTTGATGGACCGATCTCAAGAGAGAGACAGGGAAAGCAACCTACTGACAGCGTGAGCCGGTAGCAGAGATTGCGATGTAGGTGGTATTGGCCTGGAGGCCTCCGGCTGTCACTTCAACTGGCACCTGACAACCTAAAGGTGCGTTGGCTGGGACAGTGAAGTAGATGTTATCGACGGCAGCAGTTTCGGGCTGACGGCCAGCATAAACCCGCTGTGCTGGTACGCCTCCAACAGTAATGGATAGAGGGACTCCAGTCATGTCACCGCCACCTGGTGCGACGTTGTCTGCAGTATTGATGGGGCCCATACCAGTTGCCCAGAGAATCACGATCTGGCCTGGCTTGGCGGGCGTATCGGGAAGATTCAGCGGGTAATCGGTTGGACTGACGACGTTCTGCGCGATTGCCAGATCCTTGCCGTTGACGCGTTGGAAGAATACGCCGACGCTGGACCTAACAACACGGATCGGGGCAGGAGCACTGGTCTTGCCGTTGTAACTGACAATAACCTGCGCATCGCCGAGCGGAATGTTGGAAGGCACCACAGCATTGATCTGACCTTTAGATGCGAAAACCAAGTAGGCGTCAGAACGCTCGTTTGCGGTGGCGATAACGATGCTGACGCCACCCAATGACGTTGGCAAGGGGTAAGCGGCGGCTTTGGCAAATTGATCTGGGCCGAGGTCACCTCCGTAAATACTGAAAAAGGAGCCTTGGGCCAAGGAACCATTTGGCGGACCACCGGGGGCATAGCTGGCAGTATTAACAGTGCCACCGGCAGAAACGGCCGGGGTGCCAGGAGGCACACCACCTGCCTGATTGACGACAATGATCTGACCGGCGATGATGATCGCTGCGCTGCGCGGGAGGCCCGTGTCGTTGGAAGATGCGGCAAAGGCAACTCCTCCATTGCCAGTGCTGGATGTACCGCTGCGAAGCGTGATCCAGCCGGCATCGGTGGAGGAAGTCCAAGCACAGGACGACTGGTGTACGCTGTGGGCTTGACCTGCGACGCTGATGGCACCACTGCGTGGTGGTCCAGTGTTGGGATCAACGGTGAATCCGACGGTACCATTACCGCTACCGGAGGAGCCGCTGGTGACTTTGATCCATGGAGTGAACGAGATCGTGGTCCAAGTTCCGGTAGCTGTTACGTTGATATTTCCCGTTCCACCCGCCTTGTCAATTGACTGACCGGGCGAGTTGAGGCTGCAATTGCCGGAACAGGCGCCTCCGGCGGCACCGGTGTTAATCAGGCTTCCAAAAACACTTACGAAGCCTTTGCCCTGGCTGCCAGCGTTCTGACAGATCTGCGAGTTGGGAACGTTGATTCTATATTCCCCAGCGGGCATAACGGCCCCGAGAGTGGCGCGAGCAATACACCAGTTGGGCTGATAGGTGTCGCAACTGTTCTTGACGAGAGTTCCAGTTTTCAGAGTTTGCGTGCCTTGAAGCAAAGTGTATGGAACACTGAATTCGTTGAGGTTGAATTTGTACCAGACATCGACACGATTCACAAAGCTGTTGCCAGCAAGAGTGAACTCTGAGTGGTTGATGGTACTGCAACCAGCAATGTTGCCGATATCAAAGAGCTTGGATTCAACTCCGCCAATTTGGACGATAGTAACGGATTGACCAGCAACGCGCAAAGTGCCGGTGCGAGTATCGCCTGGGTTCGGAGTCACGCTAATGGTGACGGTACCGTTACCGCTGCTGCTGGCAGGGGAGGTGACGGTGATCCAGGGGTCCACTGCTGCCACATCCCAACGACTGGTGGCGGTGACCGGAATAGAGAGATTTCCTCCTGTGGGTCCTGCTGTAAGGGCGGTGGAACCAAGAGTGCAGGATCCGGCGCAAGATCCGATTTCGCCGAGAGTCCATTCGTAGACCCAGCCCCAACCCCACTGGGCCTCCTTGGTCGCCAAGTAGCGGAAGGTTGACCGGGATCCCGCAGCCCAGCGGACGGCAGGCACCAGTACCGGGTTGGCAGAAGTGGCGTTATTGAATGTTGCGCTAAGCTGGGCACCGCTGAAGTTTACGCCAACGATGATGCCGCCAATTGGGATGTCTTCGCTGGCCCGGGCCCATACATCCTCCTGGTTGGCAATATTGTCGAAATACGCACCCACAAACTTCCCGAAGCCATAGTTGCCCTTATCAAAGGCGTACCACCCGGTAATGCCTTTTATCATGGCTGGGAATGGTGTTCCTGGAATCAGGATCGACGGTGGCGTCGCGTAGACAATTTCGATATCGGCACCTTGAATCGGGCCGTAAATGTTGGTGTATTGGTGAATCAGAGCCTTTTCGTATTGGCGACTGATCGTTTCCTGAACATTGTTGCTGGGAGTCTGTGGTACATCAAAGGTCTTCACACCCACTTGCTTCCAGTAACCTTTGGGGGTTTGAGCGAGAGCGCCGATCGCCCCCAGAAACAGGAGCATGGAAAGCATCACTAGACGACTCTTGGGCTTGGCTAAGCTCCTTGAATTTGGTGAATGGCTTCTTAGCATGACTAGTAATCCTCCTTCTCTCCAGATGGAGCAGAACTACCAGAATTAAGAGCAATTCATAAACCAAAAGTGAAGCGCTGCCAACAAAGAGGAATCACAGCAGATTTGGTGAATGCTGGGAGAAATAACCCACATCTGGGTGATTTAGCTCAGAAAGTTGACGCAGAAGAGAACACCGACAGAGATCGTCAATAAACGCGGCTGGCCGCGTCCACATTTATTTATCGGTGAGGGCGGCTACGCCGGGGAGGGTGATGCCGCTTAGGAATTCGAGGGAGGCGCCGCCGCCGGTGGAGACGTGGCTTACGCGGTCGCTGATGCCGGCGGTTTTTACTGCTTTCTCGCTATCTCCGCCGCCTACTACGCTGATTGCTCCGCCGTCGGTTGCTGTTGCTACGGCGTTGGCTACTGCCATTGTTCCTTTGTCGAAGGGGGGCATTTCGAAGACTCCCATGGGTCCGTTCCAGATGATGGTTTTGGACTTCAGGATTTCTGCTACGTAGAGCTCGATTGTCTTGGGGCCGATGTCGAGGGCCATCTGGCCTTCTGGGATCTCCGCTACTTCGGCGTAGCCGGCGTCGGCTTTGAATTCGGGGCTTACGGCGTGGTCGATGGGCAGCATTAGCTTGCCGCCGGAGGTGGCGAGGAGTTCTTTTGCTAGGTCTAGCTTGTCGTCTTCTACGAGGCTCTTGCCGGTGGGGAGGCCCTGGCTCTTGAGGAAGGTGTAGGCCATGGCTCCACCGATTAGAAGTTTGTCAGAGATCTTGAGGAGATTCTGGATGACTTCGATTTTGTCGCTTACCTTGGCTCCGCCGATGATTGAGATGGAGGGCTTTTCGGGGTTCGCGGTGACCTTGGTTAGGTACTCGAGTTCTTTGTCCATCAGGAGGCCTGCGGCGGCCTGGCTGACGTACTGGATGATGCCGACGGTGGAGGCGTGGGCGCGGTGGGCGGTGCCGAAGGCGTCGTTGACGTAGACGTCGGCGAGGGCGGCTAGTTGTTTGGAGAAGGCGGGGTCGTTGGCTTCTTCGGCGGCGTGGAAGCGGAGGTTCTCGAGGAGCAGGACTGCGCCTGGGGCGGGCTTCATGGCTTCGACTTCTGCGCCGATGCAATCGGGGGCGAAGGCTACGGGGAGCTTCAGGAGTTCGCTCAGCTTCACCGCTACGGGGGCAAGGCTCATCTCATCGTTGCGCTTGCCTTTGGGACGGCCGAGGTGGCTGGCGAGGATTACGCCGGCGCCTTGAGCCAAGGCGTACTGGATGGTGGGGAGGCTGGCGCGGATGCGCTTGTCGCTGGTGATTTCTTTGCCGCCTGCGGTGAGGGGTACGTTGAAATCTACGCGGATGAAGACAGTCTTGCCTTGGAGCTGGAGGTCACGAATCGAAAGTTTTGCCATGGGTAAACCTCTAGTTTAGCTTGACTGGGTCTTCTCTTCTTTGGGGAGGAAGCGGGTGTCGGGGGTGATGCCAGCCATTTGCCAGGCTTCGATGAGTGCGCCGGAGGCTGGGCCGTATAGGGGCTCGGCGAAGGTGTTGGATTCTTCGAGGCCGATTAACATCTCAAAGCGGGTGCGCAGGATTTCGCTTTTGTAGACGTTGCCTACAGGGCAGACGGTGGCTGGTTCGTTTTTGGTGAAGAGGGCCTGGCGGACGCTGGAGGCGAAGCCGGCGAGTTGCTGGGCGGCGCGGTTGAGGATTTCGATTGCGACGCGGTCTCCTTCTCGGGCGGCTTCGTCGACTAGCTTAGAGTAGCTGGCGATTTGGGGCCGGGGGAAGTCTGTGGTGTAGAAGCGGTGCATGAGGTCGTTGGCGTTGTCGGCACCGACGGCGTTGAGGAGTTTGTCGCGGAGGGTGGTGGTGGGGCCCCAGCGTTCTTCCATGCGGAGGGCGGCGCGGACGGCTTCTCTGGTGAGGTCGAAGCCGCCGCCTTCGTCGCCGTAGATGTAGCCCCAGCCGCCGGCGCGGCCGGTCTGGCCGCTGGAGTTGCGGCCATATGCGATGGAGCCAGTGCCGGCTACTACGATGATGCCGGGGGCTCCGCCGGTTGCGCCGGTGAGGGCGATGAGGCCGTCGTTGGTGATGTTGTAATCGTCGGCGTGGATCATTTCGCGGACGAGGTCAGCTTTGTCTTTGGGGCCACCGCTGAAGCCGAGGCAGGCAGCGCGGAAGTGGAGTCCAGAGATGGGGAGTGCGCCGAGGATTGCATTTTCGAATTTGGCGCGGCCGTCGCCGGTTTTGATGTGGTTGCAGGGGCCTCCGCGGCCGATGCCGAGGACGCGGCCTTGTTCGTCGCCGATGATGGCGGTGGTGGAGGATTGGCCTCCGTCGACGCCTAGGAAGTATTGGGTCATTTCGTTATGCGGCCTGGATTTCGATGACGAGCTTCTTGCCTAGAGCGGCGAGTGCGTCTTCGAGAGCGTTCAGACGGGAGGCGTGCTGGAAATCGAGAAGTCGGTCTACTTGAGGAGGGTGGATTGAGAGCAGGCGGCTGAGATCAGCTTTGGTCAGGCCCTGTTCTCGCATGGCTGAGTGAAGTGCGAGCTTCGCGGCGTGGAGGCCACGGACCTGGATGGGGTGGCCTGATCTGTAGCGGGGCTTTGGATAGGGTTGGTTGTCCTCGGCGTACATCTCAAGTGCGGTAGTTAGAGCATCGCGGGCATGAAGTTTGGCTTCGTGTTCATTTCGACCGAAGGTGAGTGCCTCTGGGACGTCCGGGAAACGAACCTGGATGGAGCCGTCGTTTGCGGTTTCTAGTTTCGCGTTGTAGATCATTGCATCAAAGCTTGAGGATACAACACTTGTGTTGTTCATGGAGATTGGCGCCAGCGATAGATTCGCATGGTGCCGCGTTGAGCGACGAGGTCGATGCCCCAGATGTCTGGGTGGTCGATCATGTCTTTGGAGTTGTAGTCGGGGGCGTCGATGGCCAGGTACTTGACGTTCTGGCTCAGGAAGAGTTTTCTGGCTTCTGCGCGGTAGTCGGCTTTGCTCGGTTGGACTTCGCGGGTGCAGTCTTTGAGTTCAACTTCCCATTGGTCGCCGGTGCCGTAGAGCTTGTAGGGCTGGGCGGGGGTTAGCTGGCAGGAGTCGCCTTGTTGGGCCGGGGCCCAGGTGCGCCAGCTTGTTGTTAGATTGCCGTCATTTGCCAGGTGGGCGTCCCAGGGGGTTCTGTTGCAGGTGATCGATCGGGGGCGGGGTTCGATCTCGGCGATGCTCCAGGTGTCATTTGTGGACTTCAAGATGGTGGGGTTTGCACCTTTGCAGGTGTAGATGAATTTGGCCTGGTAGTCATCATAGGTAGGAGCGGTGAGGGCTCGCTGGAGTTTGAGGCCTATTGTTGATTGGTAGGCGATGATGATGTTGCGGCTGGTGTAGCTTTCCGGGATCGGGGAGAGGGCGAAGACGGTTTCGCCTGGTGGAACGAAGGTCTCGATGGTGCGGGCGGTTACGTAGCCGCCGCTCTTGCGGACGAGGAAGCCGTCTTCGGTTTCGATTCGCAGGGCGGCCTTCCAGGGGGCTTTTTCGAGGAACCAGGCGTAGGGGGATGAGTAGAGCGCGAAGACGCTGGGCCAGGAGAGGATTGCGGCTACTAGCGGGATCGCTGCTGTTTGTTTGGGGAAGCTTTGGAAGAGGGCTAGCGACAGGAATGGGAGGGCCGGGATGAGGAATCTGGTGCCTATGTTGAGCGGGTAAATCGCGAGGGTGATGGCGGCGGCGAGGAGGAGGTGTTTTTGTTTGCGGAAGCCGATTATCGCTAGCGGGAAGAGGAGGCCGATGGGGCCTAGCGTTCCGCTGAGACGGGGGCCGCCGATGAAGACTTCTCTGGCCCACTCCTGGAGGTTGGGGATGTCGTAGTGGCGGAGGAAGGAGCGGTAGCCGGTTTCGAATTCTACGCTGAACCAGGGGTTCGGGAAGAGGTTGTTGTAGAAGGGAGCTAGAGGGTTGCCGGACCAAAGATAGCTTTTGATGAGCCAGGGAAAGATGCTGATGGCAGCGGGCCAGATTCGGAGGGTGGGGGGCAGGAAGAGGAGTGCGATGACGCCGGTAAACTTGATGGCCATGGCGAAGCCGGCGAGGGTGGCGGCGACGGTGATCCAGGCTTTGTCTTTTGTTTCGCGCCATTTTGTTGACGCTTGCCAGGTGGCGAATAGGGTGACGGCTAAGGCTACGTCGTTGTAGGCGCTGATGCCGTCGATTCCTACTACGGGGAGCAGAAAGACCGTGAGGCCTGCGAGCCAGCCTATGCGGCCTGCGGTTGTGGCCAGGAGGATGGGTAGGGCGAGAAGGAAGGTGAAGTGGATTAGCGCTGCTGCAGAGTGGCGGCCCATTGCGTAGGCGAAGAGGAAGAGCATCTCCATGCCTTGCGAGAGGAAGGCGTACATGTTGGTGGGGAACCAGACGAAGCCGTGTTCGCGGTAGTAGCGGGCGACCAGGCCCAGGTGGTAACTCATGCCGTCGGGGGAATGCTCTGGGGCCATCGCGTGGGTGAGGTAGAAGATGGCGTAGAGGCTGAAGGGGATGGCGGACCAATGGAATTGGGGCCTGGGAAGCGTGGGCCAGTTGCGCCAGCTTGAGGCGATGGCTGCGATGGCGATTGCGTAGATGAGGCCTTTGTGGATCAGCCCCAGGCAGGCGAGCGAGAAGGTTAGAAGAGAGATGGCGGCCGAGCCCAGGAGGAAGCGGTAGATGAGGTCTTGCCAGCCTTCGAGGTGAAGTCTGATCGCGCGGAGGATGTGGCCGCCCAGAGCTACGGCGGCGGCGACGGTCAAGACCCAGGCGAGGACGATATAGATCATCGTTTGAGGAAGCCGGCGCGGAGGAGGCTGAAGCCTGAATCGCTTTCGATCTCAACGAGCGTGGCGGTGTTGGGAAAGAAATCAGATGGCTCGACGGGGGCTTCAAAGTGGGTGTTGGTGGTTTCGCCGATTGGGCGCCCATTCACCTTGATGCGGACAAGTTGGGGTGTTGCGATGTCGATGCTGACTTTGAGGTTGGCTGTGTCGTCGACTTTGAAACGGAGGGCGGCTTTAGGTTCGGCTTTGCGTTTTTCGCCATCGAAGGCAGCAGGGTTGATGCCCCAGGCGATGTGGGCGAGTGCGGCGGGGTCTTTCATGTCGATGTAGGGCTTGAGGCCGCGCGGGTCTGGCCCGGTGTCGGGACGGCGGGCACGGGAGGGTGCGTATTGGTTGGGGAAGTCTACGCAACCGGTGAGGATCAGGGTTAGGAGGAGGACGAGGTGCTTAGGCATTTTTGTCCTTTGCGTAACAGAGATGGTTCATGGGGCAGGTGTGGCATTTGGGGCTGCGGGCGGTGCAGTGGCCGCGGCCGTGGTGGATGAGCTGGTGGCTGAACGAGATCCAGCGGGATTGCGGGAGGATCTTGATGAGGTCTTTTTCGATGTTGACGGGGTCAGTCTTTTTGGTGAGGTCGAGGCGCTGGGAGATGCGGGAGACATGAGTGTCGACGACGACGCCGCTGGCGATATTGAAGCAGGTGCCGAGGACGACGTTGGCGGTTTTGCGGGCGGCTCCGGGGACGGTGAGGAGGTCTTCGATGTTGGTGGGAACTTCGCCCTTGAAGACCGTGAGGATGCGCTGGGCGGCAGCAATGATGTTTTTGGCTTTGTTGTTGTAGAAGCCGGTGGAGTAGATGTCTTTGCCCATTTCCTCTTGAGTGGCGGCGGCGAAGTCTTCGATGGTGGGGTATTTGGCGAAAAGGGCGGGGGTGACTTTGTTGACGCGTTCGTCGGTGCACTGGGCGCTGAGGATGGTGGCAACGAGGAGTTCCCAGGGGTTGGTGTGGTGGAGGGCGCAGGTGACGTTGGGATACATCTCGTCGAGGACGGCGAGGATCTGGTTGAGACGGGCCTGCTTATCGGCCTTTGAGCGGGGAGGCATGAGAAACTAGCAGCATAACATCGGCATACAATCCTTACGTTCTATTGCTGCTTTCGTCGGTCTGGCTGCTTGGGTTGCCGGGGGACTGGCTGCTTGACGACTTCTCACTTTTGGGGATGGAGTTCCCTTCCCTGCTGCGCCCGCGATTCCTTAGCTACTTTACGTTCTGGCTGAATTTTGAGTGGTTTGGGCCTGTGCCGTGGGCGTTTCGGCTGACGAATATTTTGCTGCATGCGGTGGCGGTGCAGTTTTGCTACCGGGCGCTGCGGCGGTTGCTTGGGGATGGGCGGGCTTTGTTTGCAGCGGCTGTGTTTGCGGTGAATCCTCTGCAGGCTGATGCGGTGCTTTATGTGTTTAGCCGGCCGGTGGTGTTGATGGGCTTGCTGGTTTGGGTGGCGCTGGAGCGGTGGCTAGCGGGAAAACATTGGTGGGCGGTTCTGTTTTATGCGCTGGCGCTGCTGGCCAAGGAGGAGGCGATTGCCTTCCCTTTGTTTTTGATGGCAGTGCACTTCTCCATCTCAAGAAATAGCCGTGAGTGGCGGCCCATTGGGGTGATGTTTGGGCTGGCTCTCGTGGCTTTGGGTGGGGTGGTTTATGCTACGC
>JAPKYY010000664.1 GCA_026394095.1 Acidobacteriota bacterium
AGAGAATTCGCAACATGGAATTGTTTGCTCCTAAGTGTGAATGACTCGGGGCAGCAGTCGTCCAATAACTGCAATTCCTTTCCAAGCTGCTTCCCCCGTCGAATGCATACACAAATATCTGTTTTCCGATTTCGCGTCAAGGGGGGATTATCTGTGCTCTTCGTGATACAACAAATTCAGCCGTCAGCTCCGATGCTTAGCAACTCAATCCTCTTACTGCTAGCCACCACCCTGGCCGCCCAACCCCCACTCCTCAAACAAAGCTGCCAGGGCTGTCACGACTTCTCCACCCCCCTCCCAACAGACCGCCTCATCCGCATCCACGACCGCATCGCCAACCACGAAATGCCCCCCAAAGGCACACCCCTCCCCAACCGCAACCAGCTCCTCAGCCAGGTCGCAAAAACCATCGCCCAACAGGAGCCCCCACGCATCCCCCTCCGCCGCCTCACCCGCGACGAATACGAACAAACCCTCCGCGACGTCCTCCACCTCCCGCACCTCGACATCCGCGACATGCTCCCCGAAGACCGCGTCACTCTCCACTTCACCAAAACCGCAGACTCCCTCGACATCTCACGCGTCCAGCTCACCGCCTATCTCGACGCCGCAGCCACAGCCCTCCGCCAGGCCCTCCCCACCCCCCAAGCCCCATCCACCAAATTCCGCGCCGTCGGCACCGCCCTCTTCCAGACCTACACCGTCCTCACCATCGATCAGGCGATGTTCTTCGCCAAAGATTCCAAGCGCATCAAATTCACCAAGGCCCACTACGACGCAATCGTCAAAAGCGGCAACCACGATCCAAATCTTGAGATGGCCCTCTTCCGTTCCCCCGGCTGGCCCTACGCCGCCTTCCCCCTCGGCTATTCCGCCAAACACACCGGCGAATACCGCGTCCGCTTCTCCGCCCGTGCCGTCCTCCAAACCGAAGACTTCCAGATCAAACCCGCCACAGATCCACAACCGATGGTCTTCCGCTCCCGCAAGCCCACCAGCCACGACATCGCAGAAGACGTCCGCGCCACCGGCGACATCATCGACATCACACCCACCCCATCCACCCACGAAACCACCGTCTACCTCAACGCCGGCCAAACCATCGAATACGGCCTCTTCGGCCTCCCAGTCCCCCTGATCGACGTTTTCCCCAACAAGCCCGGCACCTACCGCTACCCACCCTTCCCACCCGGAGGCCAGCCCGGCGTCGCCTTCCAGTGGCTCGAAATCGAAGGCCCTCTCGCGCAACCAGCCCGCCCGCAAATCCCCGCAATTCGCACCTTCATCGAGCGCGCCTCCACCCGCCCCGTCCCCGAAGCCACCATCCAGAAATTCGAGAAGCTCGTCCAGACCCGCCTCGACAAAAACGACACCCCACAAGACGCCCTCCTCGCCGCCTGCCAGGCCTTCCTCGCCTCTGACACCTTCCTCTTCCTCGACCCCAAAGACACCCGCAGCCGCCTCTCATACTTTCTATCGAACTCGCGGCCCAGCCAGCCCAGCGCAGAAGCCTACATCGCCGCCCCCACCTTCGAGCGCTTCATCCACTCCTTCACCAACGATTGGCTCAACCTCCGCAACCTCCGCCGCGACGATGCCGACATCCGTCTCTTCCCCGAATACCGCTTCGACGACTACCTCGTCGAATCGATGGAACGCGAACCCCGAGCCTTCCTCACCGCGCTCATCCGCGACAACCTCCCCATCCGCAACCTCATCGATTCCAGCTTCA
>JAPKYY010000359.1 GCA_026394095.1 Acidobacteriota bacterium
CTTCTGGTCGATGCCAGCAACTCGGTGCAGGCCGCCATGCTTTTCTTGATTTCGCCAGACGGTGCCTTCCAGTGGATCGGCGCCTCACCCGTTTCCACCGGCAAGCCTGGCCAGAAAGAACATTTCAAAACCCCATCTGGCGTATATCTTCACTCGCCCGCCAACCCCGACTATCGCGCTGAAGGAACAAAAAACGAACTTGGCATTCGCGGCTACGGAGCGAAAGGTATGCGTGTCTACGACTTCGGCTGGCAACCCGCAATTCGCGGCTGGGGCAAGGGTGGCCCGGGTATCATCCGTCTTCAGGTCCATGCCACAGATCCCGATCGATTGGAGCGCCTTCTGGGCGTGGCGCATTCCAAAGGCTGTGTTCGAATCCCCGCCACCCTGAATACCTTCCTCGACCACTACGGCATCCTTGATTCCGAATACGATTCGGAGCTAAAGGCGGGTCGCGCACCAAGAGTCTTCCTGCCTGATCGAGAGCCATCTCCATCGGCAGGAAAATATCTGATCGTCATCGACTCGGAGCAACAACAGCGGCCCGTCTGGTCTCCTCTACCTGCTGCCCTCCGTAAAGCGCAATGACTGTTATGGACGCCGAATTGCTCATCCAAATGGCATGAAACCAGGAATCATCCTGATACTCGGCGGCTTCGCACTCCCTGGTCTGCGCTGCCGGCTTCGAGTACAAAGCCGTCGCAAATCGGAACGATCTGCGCGATCTGGCTGATTCCATCTCTAGCGCTTCAGCGCTGTAACTCCGGGATACGGCGTCGCGTAACCTTTCGCATCCCCCCACAAAATCCGGTTCAACGTATCTGTCGGCACGTCATCAACCTCGCTCCAGTTCATCTTCGCCGACTCCTCTGCAGCCCAGCGTTCACGGCCCTTCAGTGCCTTCAGCGGCGGATTCAACTCGTCCAGCTTCACCTTTGCCGGCACGTGCGTAAATGGCTTCAGATCTGCTTCCTTCACAAACACGCTGTTCATCGCTCGAGCTGCTTTCAGAAACTGCGTCTTCGGCTCAATCCGAAACACATCCTGAATAGTTCGTACCAGGCTAGTCTGCGTAAAGAAATTCGAGTTCAGCGACTTCCGCTTGATGTGCGGCCCGATAGCCAGCGCCACTGTCCGGTTCCCCGCCACGTGGTCCACGCCGTCTTGCGCATCGTCCTCCACCACCAAAATCAAAGACTTGCCCCAAATCTTGCTCTTGCTGATTCCTTCTACCATCCGGCCCAGCGCCAGATCATTATCGGCCACCATCGCCCGAGGCGTCGGCGCTCCCGGATTCTTCCCCACCGTATGGTCGCTCGTCATCGTGACAATCGTGAGATTCGGCGTCGTCCCGTCTTTTTCCCATTTCCCCAAACGCTCTAGAAACGCCTCAGCCCGGATCGCATCTGGAATCTTCATCTCACTCGGCGGAAACCGCTCATCGTAAATCCCTTTCAGCGAAGGCACCCCGCACTTCGATCCGACAACATCGCGCCATGTGCCCTTCTGGTAATGGTCCCAGTAGTAATTCCACGATGGCAGATCGCTCTCGTTCACATCCCTAACCAGCCCGGTCTTGGCATCAAATATTCCCGGCAGTGACAGCGCCCCTAGCAATTGCACCTTCAGCGGCCGCCGTGCGCTCTGCCAGAAAAAGCCCTGCGGTGACACCGCCAACCCATCTGCCATATTCCATGCATAACCCCGCGGAGCCGCTTGCAGCGCCCGCTCCACGTGATCGCTCACAAAGCCCATCATCAGCCACTGATGCCCTTCAAAGCTGATCGCCCCCGACGCGTAGAAGTTATCGAGCAGCACAAACTCCTCGGCCAGCGCATGATGGTTCGGAGTAATCTCCCGAGGATAAATAGCAAACTCCTTTTTCCCATTCCCCACTGGCATATCGCCGAAAACCTGGTCATAAGTCCGGTTCTCTTTGATCAGCAGAAACACATGCTCAATCCCTAACCGGTCCAGATCCTTCACTCCACCCTGCGCCGTAAACCTCGGCTCGCTGGCCAGTTTTACCTCACGCTGCCCTGCCACGGCCTGCGCCCGGCTCGGAGCCGGAATCGTCAGCAGGCTTCCTTCAAACGCCCGGCTGTTGAACTTACCCGGCTCCTGCTCCGTATTACCCACTCCCTTGATATTCACCACCCGCAAGTCGCCACTGCTATCAAGCGCCAACGCGGAAGGAAACCACCCCGTTGGCAAAGCACCAATCACTTTGCCGCCCTCCACAATGCCTACTGCGTTGTCACCAGCGCAAGCTACATACAAGCGGTTTCCGTCTGCACTATAGAGCACTCCAATCGGCTGCCTGCACGCGGCTACCGTCTGGCTTTTCTTCGTCTTGGTGTCAACCAGCGTCACCGTATCGGAATGCCCATTGGCCACAGCCACCTCGCCGCCATCAGGCCTCATCGCAAGCCCGGAAGGCGCACGGTCTACCTGCACATCCTGCCGCTTCCCATCCGCCAGCGCAAGTATCGTCAAAGTCCCCGGCAGCACCGATCCGTTCGCGTCCACTGGCACATCCACCCCTCCGCTCGGCGCCGTCGCCGCCCCCGCAGGGATAGACGAGCCGGCCCTGTTGGTCACATAAGCAATCCCCTCCCGCACCACCACACCAAACGGCGCAATACCCATAGGCCAACGCTGCGTCTCCTTACGAGTCGCACGGTCAAACGCCACCAGCGCATTGTCCCGGTGCATCGCCACATACACGGTTTTGCCATCGGCCGAGAATGCAATGCCGGTCGGCACGGAATGGCCCGGCAGATTCACCCGGTCCGTTGCGGTCACCTTGCCGTTTGCACCAACGCTAATCAACAACAGGCTATCGGGTCCAGACCGCGTCGCCTCCGAAGCCCAGATCTCTTTCCCGTCCGGGGAGAAAGCAATGCCCGCGTAAGACGTAGTCTTCGATTTCGCCCGGTCAACAACGCTACCGCTGGTCCCATCGAGAATCACTACCTCTGTGCCGCTCAGCACAGCCAGCCAGCGCTTGGACGGATCAAACGCCATATCCACAGGCCGGCCCTTAAAAAAGATCTGCGTCCCCCAGGGTTTCACCAGTTGGTGGTTCACCAGCAAAAAGCTACCATCCACTTGCCGTCCCAGCAGCGTCGTCGAAATCATAGGTGCTGAAGCCGCACCCAACGCGGCCACCACCGCCACCAGCAAACCAATCTTGCGAGATGTCATCGCTTCACAGCCTATCAAGCTAAAGTGGCGTGCCGATGTCGGAAGGGAAGAATCTAAACTTTTGGGTCTGCTCCCCCCCCCTACCTTACCTTCCTCAATCAATCAGAGCGTCACATACGAATCAGGCGCGATGGCTGCCTTCCTGATTACGGAGTGGTGCGGGCAGGCGTCGCCTTGTCAAACTTGCCCGGCGTGGCAGGTGCACGGCGCGCGGGCAATTCCATCTTTTGCGCATAACGCTCCGGGTGCGCAGTGATAATGCGAATGTTCTTGAACCGGATGACATTGCGCGTATCGTCGGGCCGGTCTCCGAGCGAATGAATCTTAAGAGCGATTTTGCCTTCTCGATACTTTTCATCCACAAGGTGAGTCGTGGGAACTCCGTTCACCCACACCTTGATCGTGTGGCCGATGCATTCGATGCGGAAATGCGCCCACTCACCCAGCTTGAATGCGGCGCGGCCCGCTTCGTTCTCAGAGAGGTCGTGCAGCCAGCGCCAGGAATCACCAAAGTCATCGAAAACCCCGCCCGTCCAGGCCCGGGCCGTATTGTCAACCTTCACCTGATAGCAATTGAGCCGCACCTTGGCATCGGCCGCTGCATCCACGCACCGCAGGAGAACGCCGCTATTGAATCCGGGGTCGTCCTTCAGATCCAATTCGAGAATGAAGTCGCCATATTTTTCCTTGGAACTAACAAACGTGTGCTCGGCAGTGTTGATCCTTTGTCGCAGCACCATCGCACCGTCTTCAATCTCGACAGGTGCTAAATTCGCCGGGCCCACGATTTTCCAGCCGCTGTAATCCTTGCCGTTGAACAGCGATACCCACGGCTCGGTTGCGGGCAATTGTGACTGGGCAATGATGACAGATAGAACCACCAGGAACCATACCTTGCTGAGTTGCATGTGGATAGTATATGGCCGGCTCAAGACAGTGGAAGCTCACTCCAGGCCTTCTACGCCATCCGTTCCACGGCGTCAAAGAAGACGGCCGCAAGCGCAGTATGCAGCAGGTGGATGGTCGGCGTAAGTTCCGGCTGCCCCGGGACAACGGTGAGCAGCGCGAGCGGGCGTTCGCTGCTGAAGATCTGGCGCTCCTCCTCAGCCGTAAGTCGGCCCAGGAAAGGTTCCACCACGCCGCTCCGGTAGCCAGTCAGGATTCCGAGATCGGCCTCTTGCTCCTTCCCTGAAAGCAAAACGCACATCGACACCGGCTGATCCCCCTGCAACAGACTGACGAAAGCCACGCCGCCAGGCGCCGCCAGCCATTCCAGGTCGAGATCGCTCTTCTTAAGAAACGCAAGCTTGTCACGGAACTGAGCGGGATTCGGGGCGCAGTAAGCGAAGGGTAAAGCGTTTCATTCGGGCGTTCTGTTCAGGGAATACATAAGCTGGCTGATTCTTACCAAAGCTCTCAATCTAGCAGGTTTCCAGTGCGGCGCAATCGATAGAGAACGGTATCATGAAGGGTCTGTCGCCATAGCCGCTAGCCGGCAGGCGAATCGAACCCCTCAATCAGAAAGCAGGAGTAAAGAATGTTTGGACGTGGTAATTGGGCAGTCGCCGGGCTGGTGAAAGAGTCTCTCAAGGACTTCTCGATCCATCTTGCAGACCCCGCGCGCATGGCCGTCGCCTCGCAACTCGCCGCCGGCACAGCCGCGCGGATTTACAGCAGCGACTCGATGGGTATCAACCCCTACAGCGCTCCGCGCATGGACGAAGAGCAGGAGCTCACCGAAGACCAGCAAATCGAATTATCCCGTCACCACGTTGCCGATTCCGTCGACAGCACCGCCGCCGTCCTGCCTGCAGAACTACTCGAAGGCCCTGGCTTCGGCCGCGGCGTCGAGGCCTTCCAGATCCACGCCACCATCCCCTGGTTCGGCCTTTGGGCCGTGGGCAATGAGTGGAAAAACAAGAGTGATGTGCCCTCGATCAAGGAGCAGAGCGCCTATGTAATGCTCGAGCGCCCCTACAAATTTCTCCAGCCCCCTGACAAACGCACTGTCGACGAAAAGGCCGCCGACGCCACGGCGGTAATCCGCACCCAGGTTCCCGTTCTACTCGACTTCCACGAAGGTCGCGTCTACATCGAGAGCACCAATAAAAAGCAGATTTACGCCGTCATGGTGAGCCTCAGCAAGCTCGGTGCGCAGGTCGTGCCCATCGCCTGGCAGTACCCAATGCCCAACTGGCCGGAACTCATCCTGAACAACCTCCATGAAGGTACCCAGTTTGTAGACGCCTTTAACAAGCGCGCCGAAGAGGCCAAACGCTTCACCGAGAAGGAGATCGAAAAGCTGGAAGACCGCGAGATGGAAGCCATCGTCTCGAAGTTCTTCTCGATGACAGAGATGAAGACCGGCATCTGGGCTGGCATCTCCGGCCCCGCACGCATCCGCCTGCACCACGCTGCCCCGCCTGTAGCCGTTCGCAACGCCCCTATGGCAACCACTCTGCTCAATCTCACCGCCGACGCCCAAATCGTCTCTGGCGCGATCACCCTGCAGGAATGCGTCACCGTTACGACCAAGGCCGGAACCGAGCGCAACATCCGCCGCGACATCGCTCGCTTCGATGTGAACGACCGCATCAACCTCACCGACATCGGCGTGGCCATGTTACGCGGCTTCGACATGGCCTCGCACAAAAAAGACGTTCTTCGCGAAATCCGCGAGACCCGTCAGGTGCCAGCCATCCCTCAGTTCTGGAGCGCCTGGCTCCACCAGTTGAGTTACGCCGTCCGCACTATTGAAGAATCCTTCCGCGAGGTCCTCGAACTCGATGGCAGTGAGCCAGGCGGAATCATTCCCATTCCCGTCTCCGGCCCACCTGAAGCAGCTCCAAAGCCGTAACTTAAGGCTTCCTTACCGCCAGGTTATCTCTTGCTGCCCGCGCTTCCTGGCTGTTGGGTCCGAAATGTTGCTCGGCGATGGCCAAGGCCTGCTGCAATATAGTCTGCGCTTCGCCGGATATTCCTGTCCCCTTAAGCAGCATCCCAAGGTTCATCAGATCGATAAACAATTCCGGATGATTCGCCCCATAGACAGCCTGATCCACGGCCAAAGCCCTTCGGAAATGTGTCAGCGCCTCAGCGGGCTGCCCCTTGCTCAAAAGCAGATCGCCGAGGTTGGTCGAAACGGTTGCAAGCTCGGCAGTGCGCGGCCCTGTGCGCTTCAGCAGAACTGCCAGGGCATGACGCTCCAGACGTTCGGCCTCAAGAATCCGGCCCGAACTGTGAAGCATACTACCCAGGTTACTCAATACGCCCACGTTGTCCGGGTCTAGGACGAGGGCTTGGCGAAGTATTTTCTCTGCCGAGCGGTTGTCCTTGTTCTCCCGGTGAAGAAACGAAAGATTGTTCATTACGATGACCTTGAAATCTTTCGACTTGCTCGATGCCACAGCCTTTTCGTAAAACTCGCGAGCTCGTTCGGGCTCCATCGAAGCAAGCACAGACCAACTGCGGGCGGCTACTTCCGGGTCGGCGCTTTGTGTCGCTCTTTGCAGTAGCTCTTTGGCTTCGCCATTGCGACGCAACTCGCCGTAGAGCTTGGCCAGATTCTCCAAATCCACTGCATCGCCGCGCGTCCTTACGGCCTCAGACAAAGCCTCCACCGCTCCGGCGGAATCCCCCAGCGACTTAAGAAACATCCCGCGATCGCTCGCATGTGCAAGCTCGTAAATCGCACGCAGCCCTTCGGGCGAAGCTGGCGATCGCACTCCTGTCCGGGCGACAGTCTTCACAGACCTCCCGACCGGAGTCATCGGCCTGGCTTTGTCGTAAATGCCAATCCAATGATTCGTAAATCGCAGCGAGGCGTTTGTGGGGACGCTTGGCATGTGACAGGAAACGCAAGAGGATGCTGCCGGCAGCGTCGTGCGATGTTTTATGTTGGCGTGGCAACCAGAACATTTGGCGTCATAATGTTTCGAATTTGTCTCGGCCGCCGTATGTGCACTGTGACAGGTCAGGCAGGATACAGCAGCCTTTTCAAAACAGCGCGACTGGCTCAAGAAGGCAGGTTCATGTCTCGAGTTCCAGGACAGGCCCCAGTCGGTGATGTCTGCGGCAGTGCGATGGCAGTCGCCGCAGTAGTCGTTCAACTCGGCCGGCGAAAAGCGCCGCGGGTTTTGGATCGTCGCCGCAGTAGGTTTCTTCAGGTGCTCCGAACCCGGGCCATGGCAAGCCTCACATTGGACGCCCGCTTCGGTCCAGTGGATTGCGCCATTCGATGCAAGTGATATCGGGCCGGTGGTGTGACATCGAAAACAACGCAGCGCCGTGCCCGAGGGATCGAGCGTTCGGTACTTGCGCCCCTTCGCATTCTCATGGCCGGGCGTAATGCCCATAGCCTTGCGTGCGGTGTAGTAGCTGAGCCCGTGCTCGATATAGTGCTGTTCACCGTCGCGGCTCACATAAGTAACCGCCTTCTTGCCCGCGCCAAAGGCCCACTCGCCCGGGCTACCCGCCTCCGCCTTTTTCAAGGCACGGGCGTGGCCCGTTTGAGCATGGCTCGCCGCCTGCATTGGATGACAGGCCTCACATGCTTTCGATCCGGAATAGCCAGCCGGATTGTGAGCCGGCTCCTGCCCGGCTGCGACGACAGCGAGCAGAGTCAGGCACCACAGCTGGTTGACTTTGGGAAGCATGAAAGACAATTCTCTCACCACTCTTGACCCACCCCCAGCACGCACTCTCCATGCGAATTTCCAAAATTCCTTTCTAACTTCTAGCAATAGACGAAACTCTGGTGGCTAAATCTGCCTGCTTCGCAGCGCACTCACAAGCCCCGCCGCCAAACAGAGTGCGGCCGCGATGCCAAGTCCGATCCTCGGTGCCTCATCGACTGTTGTCAAAGTAAAGAGCAGGGTCATGATGATTGCACCGGAACTTTGACCAATCAGGCGTGCGGTTGCCTGTATGCCGCCCGCAGCGGCACTCCGCTCAAGTGGAGCCGAAAGGAATAAGTTTTGGTTGTTCGGTACTTGAAAGAGGCCGAAACCCAGCCCGCAGAGCATGCTGATCGGTACCAGAGGCAGCGCGTTGTGCTGCAGTGGCCAAAATGCGGCTGCCAGGAGCCCGAGCGCCAGACAAGCTCCACCCAGTACGCAAAGCCAGGCTGTTGAAACACGATTCACAAGGCGGCCTGCGAGCGGGGCAGCAAAAGCCGCAGTGAGTGGCCAGGGTGTCAGGTAGAGGCCGATCATCCAGGCATCCTTTGAAAGACCATGCTGCAGGTAGAAGGGCAGAGCCACCATCGCCGCAGCAACGCCAGAAAAACAACAGACCGAAGCTATGACTGAAATCTGGAATGAGCGGGAGTCGAGCAAGTCCAGCGGGATGAGAGGTGACTGCTTTGGCCTTTCCCGCCGAACTAGCGTCAGCAGTGCACTCGCTGCCAAGCTCAGCAACACAGCAGCAATCACAGGTCTTGCCGGAAGCACTTCCAATGCCAGCAC
>JAPKYY010001032.1 GCA_026394095.1 Acidobacteriota bacterium
GAAGGGAAACGCCTGCGTGGCAAGTTGATGGCAGGTAGAAAGCTAATAGTTGGCGATAGGACTGTTGCTCTGTTGAGCGATGAAGCTGTCGCAAAGGTGCTCGATGACGAGCGATTGATCGGAGCGGAGCTTGAGGTGGAAGGCTCGACAACTGGGGATGGAAGCTTCGAGATCGATGGAATCCATACCAAGCCGGTCTATACCTTCATAAAGGGAGAGCGGTTAGGGGTGAGTTATTGGTGCGAGATCTGCTACATCCGCACCTATTCTCCTGGCAAGTGCTGGTGTTGCCAGGAAGACACCAAGCTCGACCCGAAGGATCCCAACACGCCAGACCGTAAGCCTTAAGATAGGCATATGGCACAATATCGAGCGGTACAGACCAGTGAAGACGGACAGTCGGTGGTGCGGCTGACAGAAGTAGAGAGCAACAGCGAAGTGGCGGTTGCGCCTGGTTTTGGGGCAAACTCCTATGACTTCCATGTAAATGGCAAGAAGGTGTTCTGGGGGCCTCCTGGCGTTGGCATCGGTGAACTGGTGTCCAAGCCCCGCTTGCTCGGCAATCCATTGTTGTCGCCTTGGGCGAACCGGATTGAGGGGATGAGCTACAAGGTGAACGGCAAGGAGTACTTGCTCAATGGTGCGCTGGGAAACTTGCGCCTCGATGGAAACAAAAATCCAATTCACGGTCTCGTAACCTTCACCAAACTTTGGCAAGTGAAAGAAGTGTCAGCGCAGAAGGACCATGCTCTGGTTCGAATGACGCTGGATTGTTCGAAGCAGCCGGATTGGCTGGCTCAGTTTCCTTTCCCGCATCGGATTGAATTGACCTACAAATTAACGGCAGGAACGCTTGAAGTGATTACGGCTGTCGAAAATCTGGCAACCGAGCCGATGCCGCTGGCGATTGGATATCACCCCTATTTTCAATTGAGCGATGCACCGAGGGATGAATGGGAAGTGACGATCCCTGCAAAGGACTTGCTGGTTTTGTCTCCGAAGTTGATCCCAACTGGGGAGAAGAAGCCAAACCCGTATCCGAAGGGAATGAAGCTGAAGGGGGTGGTGCTCGACGATGTATTCGGTGGGTTGGAAGAGAAGGCTACGTTTCGGGTGAAGGGCAAGTCGCAGGCAATTGAAGTGATTTACGGCAAAGATTATCCTATTGGCGTCGTCTACGCACCAGCCGGCCAGTCATTTATTTGCTTCGAGCCGATGACGGCACCAACAAATGCTTTCAATACTCCTGGTAGCTACAAAACAATCGCGCCAGGAATGACCTGGCGCGAGAGCTATTGGATTCGGACGAGCGGCTTCTAAAGCCGCTTACTTCTTAACGGGAGCTGCAGTCTTGGGAGCTGCCGGAGCTGCAGTCTTCGGGGCTGCAGGAGCTGCCATCGTCGAAGGAGCATTTGCGTCATAAAGCTTGATCACTTCGTTTGTGATGTCGAGGGTGTTCGACGCCCAGATTACCGGAGTCTGCGGTGAGCTAATGTCGAGGATCATCGAGAAGCCGTTATCCGTGGCGTACTTGTTGATCACCTGCATGATGCGGCCACCGAGTTCGTTCAGCACCTTCTGCTGTTCCTGATCGAATTCAGCCTGGGCATCTTCGCTCTCACGTTGCAGGCTCTTCGTCTTCATTTCGATGTCTGTCTGGAGCTTGCGTTTTGCTTCTTCGCTGCCTACTGTCCCGAGCTTCTGGTATTGGGCCTGCAGTGCCTGTACGCTTGCATTGGATTTCTCAATATCCTTGCGGCGAGGTTCAAAGCGTGTCTGGAGCTCAGCCGCCGCCTTCTGGCCGTCTTTTGTTGAGACTATTGCCTGCTGAATATTGATCGTGCCTACTTTGTTCTGCGCGAAAGCGGAGACGGAGAGACCGAGCACTACAGCGCCGGCCAGGATGTTTTTAACGAAAATGCTCATTTACTTGGATTTCTCTTTCAGGATCTTATCAAAACCGTTGGTTAGAATGTGCGGCTGATCGTAAAGCGGAAGATTCTCTGTCTTTCGCGATACGGGCTGCCCTGGCCAAACTGGGCAACCGAGTTGATAAAGGTGGCTTGGTTCGGGAAGTACGACCTGTCAGCTGCGATCGGCGGCTGGATAAAGTCGTCAACCCGGAGGGGATTGAAGGCGTAGTAGAAGCGGAAGGGCGCATTTACAACCGGCATCATAATCTGTACTTCAAGGCCGGTTGACATGCGGGGCTTCTGGGTGAAGTCGATTAGGAAGGCTTTGTTTTCAAAGCCAGCCTGCGGGAAGTCGGCGTTCAGCTGAGCGATTCGACCCGGGTTGAGGTTAAGGCCGTTCGAGCGGCTAATTCGGTTCACACCGATGTCGGCAAAAGCGGCCAGGACTACCGGGCCAAAGATCGGAATCCGGTACTCAAAGTTACCGACACCCTGCGTGTCGCCACCTGGATAAATGATCTGGTAGGTAGGGATGGTCTGCGTGACATTGCTCAAAACGAGCTTGCCGTCTGTGCCGATGGACCGCTGAATTCTGGCGCTGCCATCTTCGTTCAAGACCGGAACTGTGGCCTTGCTGGGAATGTAGGCCAGAGGGCTGATACCCCAGATGTCAAATCCGCGGATATCATTTTCACCACCCATGTAGAAGCGGTTGAATGGCGGTGCAGTTTTGCCGCCATAACCAGTGATGAAGCGGCCCAATGTGTGGACCCCGATGACGTGGCCCTTCTTGAAGCCAGCGCGGAAGTACTTGAAGTCAATCGTGGGTTCGATCATGTTGGTGTTGCCACCGAGGAAAGAACCAGCGAAAGTGCTTGAGATGTAGATCGACTTACCGCGAGAAGGCGTGACCGGGTGATCGACTGTGTTGTATGAGTAGTTGGGGATGATCGATGACTGACGGATACCGGAGAGCTGGTTGGGGCCGTCAAGGTTCTGGAAGTTCACCGCTTCGAAGTAGGTACGGGCGGCCGTTGTGGACGGAGCGTACTTTGAATTCGAGTAGCTGTAGGTGAGGCCGACACGAGCAAAACTTCTACGCAGAAGTGTCGAGGCATAGGCGGTGAATCCGTAGCCGTTGGACGAGTAGTTGAGCAGGTTGTCGCGGCCGAGCGAGTTGAATTGCTGCGTCAGGTTACGACCGGAGAAAAGCGAAACTTCGCGGCCCTGATCGTAATTGAAGCGCTGGTAGAAGATCGTGAAACCAACCTGGACTGGCTTATCGAGGAAATAGGGTTCGGTAAAGCCGAAGGTTGCCGAGCGGATTCGGTCACCCAGCTGGGTGTCGAGAGAAAGCGTCTCGCCGAGGCCCAGGAAGTTGTTGGTGGAGTAGCCGAAGCTAACGAAGCTGCCAGCGATGCCGGAGACGCCACCGGACATCTGGACCGAGTTCTTTCCGCGTTCCTTCACCTTGAGAGTGATGTCAACGGTATTGTTTTTGGTGTCGCGGGTAATGTTTGCAGCTTCGTTTTCTTTGAGAACTTCAAAGTAGCCGAGCTGGTTGAGGCGAAGCAAGCTGACTTCCCATAGGCGGGAGTTGAAGAGATCACCTTCGTCGAGGAGGATTTCACGACGGATTACCTTGTCGCGCGTTGTCGTGTTGCCCGCAAAGTCGATGCGACGAACGAAGAACTGTTTGCCTTCGTCTACATTGAGCGTAAGGTCGATCTTGCCGTTCTTGATGTCTGGCTCTAAACCTGGCTCAGGAACGAAATCAAGGAAGCCGAATTGGCCGTAAAGCTTGCGCATGTCTTCGAGACCCTTGCGGAGCTTTGCCGTGGAAAATACGTCGCCTTCTCCCATGCCAAGGACTCTGCTAAAGAGTTCTTCGGGTGCGCGGAAAAATTTGACGCCAACCAGGTTCAACTTCTGTAGGCGGTACTTTGGCCCTTCGTCAATGTTGACCCTGAAATCTGCGCGCTTGCCGGGTTTGTTTGGCTTAACTACAGGAATACGAAAGCCCTTGCCACCGACATCCTTGATCACCGGGTCTTCGGCGCTAGCCTTAGCTGTAAAGTAGCCCTTCTCCTGATAGAAGCTTTGGACGCGGCTCATGTCTTCTTCGAGCTTTGTGGCGTCATAGGTCTTGGCGAAGAGGTTCTCAAGGAGGATGGAACGTGGGATACCAACCGGACGCAGGTTCTTCATCGCGCGCCGAACAACCGCATCGCTGAATACCTTGTTTCCCTGAATATCAATATTTCCAACTTGGAAAGGTATTCCTTTAGAACATTGGCGGCACGCTGGATCTTGTTGGGGTCGTACTGCTGTTCGACCTGGAGACCTACTTTTCGCTCTTTGAAGCGATCGAGGATCTCAGATACGGTGACTGACTTCATGCCATCGTACTTGATCGAACGAACCACGCGACGCTCGGTGACTACGTAACGGATGATCCAGCCAGTGCGGCCAGCTTCACGTTCCAATCGGATGTCGTCGAATCTTGCGGTGTTCCATAGAGCCATGAAGTCCCGATTCAAAGAATCCTGGCTGTACTTGTCGCCCTTCTTGCTGATGATGAGTGCACGAAGCGTGTCCTGGGGGACGCGACGCGAGCCGCGGAACTCGATAGCTTCGATTACGTCTTCAGATGGGGTGTCTGCCTGTGCAGGAGCTGGAGTCGCTGCAGTAGGCGAAGGCTGTGCGGGGTTCTCCAGTTTTGGCTTTGCAGGTGCCTGAGGCTCCGGCTTCGGCGCATCAACAGGAGTGGACGAAGGAACATTTTCAAATGGATTCGCGGGTTTGGGCTTGGCTGGCTGGGGTGCCGGAGGTTGAGATACCGGTGGCTGCTGGCTAGCTTGCTGCGCGAGTAGTGAAGAGTATGAGAACGCCAGAACAACAACAATAGACTGCAGAAATGGCATACCCAGGCTTGCTCGCCTGTAAGACATCATCTAAAGCTGGTTCCTTTCCACTCTGCGCCTTTGAAGAGACGAAGCCAAATCTGGTTGGGTTTCAAACGAAATACCTAGTCCAAGGGAAATTCTCACGCCTAAGGCCGAGCCCTAATCGGCGGAGATTTGCGTCTCTTTTGAAGAGCGCACAAATACTGAGTATAAACCAACACAAATGCCAAGGAGGACGAAGGAGAAGAAGATCGACGGTCTACGCGAATATTGTGAGACCAAAGGGAAAGAATTTCGCCAAAAAAAACCGTCCAGAAGGTAAAACCAGCTCGTTGCTGCAAGGATTCCCAAAAAGAGGGAAGTCAGCGGGCGAAGGGTGGGCGGGATTAGAGCCGCAAAGCCCAGCGCAAATGCCGTCGAAAAAAGCAGGTGCGTAGCAAGCCCGGAAAGGGTATGAAACCCGAAATCGGGCCGAAGGCTATTTTGTCCGTAGAAGAGACCTGCCATCAGATTCGGTAGTGTCCAAAAGGAATGAGAACTGGAGCGGGAAGCGATTCCACACCAGAACATCATGAGTATTGAGGCAAGAGAAGCGGCCTGCAACGCGGCGAAGAGCCGATCGGTGCGGGTGGTTTGTAGTTGGGAACCTAGGCCCGGGTTTGGCGCCGGAGGGTCAGGGAATGAGTCCGGAGAAGACGAATCGATCATGCCGCAACCTAATGGTAGCATTGGAGTTCTTAACACTTATGACAATGCGGCTCGTATGTATCACCGGGATCGGCGTTATCAGTCCGAATGGATTGGGGCGCGAGGAGTTTTGGCGAAATACGCGAGCGGGCCAGAGCGGGGTTAAACAAATTTCCAGGTTTGATTGTTCAGGACAGCCTGTGCAGATTGCCGGCGAAATTGTTGGATTCAATCCTCTCCAATACATGTCGGCCAGAGATCTCGACGGAACCGGCCTCGCAACGCCTTATGCAATCGCTGCTGCCGGCGAAGCTTTGGCTGATGCCCGAGTGGATTGGCAGTCGATGGACCTTGACGCTCTTAGGCGAGTGAGCGTCTACGTCGGAAGTGGCGGAGGCAACCAGGAGTTTACTGAGAGACAGTATTCTTACTACTACAGCGGGCAGCAGAAAAAATGTAGTGTTTACGTAATCCCCTCCAGCACGCTGGGGACTCTGGCCAGTGAAATTTCGATGCAATATGGTTTTCGTGGCCTGAGCCACATGTTCAGCAACGGCTGCACCAGTTCTACCGACGCGATCGGTTATGCTTATCGAGCGGTCAAATATGGTGATGCCGAAATGGTAGTTTGTGGCGGAGTGGATGCCCCCATCGCACCACTCACGTTAAGGGGTTTCCAACTGTTGAGGATCATGAGTACGGGTTCTAATGAAGCTCCCGAGCGCGCCTCAAAGCCATTCAGCGCTAGTCGCGATGGCTTTGTTCTTGCAGAAGGTGCCTGGTTTTTCGTGATGGAGAGCGAAGAAAGTGCTCGCCGCCGCGGTGCGTCAGTCTATGGAGAAATTGCCGGCTATGGGGCGACTTGTGAGGCATTCCACCGGGTCAGGCTGGAGGAGGTGGGCATAGAACCTGCACGGGCGATGGATTTAGCAATGACGGAGGCCGGGTTCAAGCCTGAAAGTTTTGACTACATTCACTATCATGGCACTGCCACTCACCTGAACGACCGCGTGGAGACGACGGCGGTAAAGTTGGCCTTTGGGGATTATGCGCAGAACTTGCCGGGTTCTAGTGTCAAGAGCATGATTGGTCATCCTCAGGGAGCTTGCGGGGCGGCAAGTCTGGCGACAACATTGCTTGCGATGAGAGATCGGTTTGCACCACCCACGATCAACCTCGACGAAGCTGCAGCGGAATGCGATTTGGACTACGTTGCAAATGTAGGCAGAGCGCTGGAAATTAAAAAAGCGATGGTGAACACCATCGCTTTTGGGAGCAAGAATGCAGCTCTTGCGGTCGGACTTGTAGACTGAATTCTAGTCGGGTTTCGAGTAGTAATAGGTGTGATAGTAGGTGTACTTCGAGTAGAGTTCGCCACGGCGTGCGCCGTTGACGACAGTACCCAAAATATTGTTTTCACACAAGGACTGTATGGCTCGGGTGATGGAATCGACCGTCGTTACACCAAGGCGTACGACCAGAACCGTACCATCTGACATTGTGGAGAGAAGATTCGCATCCGCCGCAAACAGGAGCGGCGGCGTATCGAGAATTACCCAGTTGAAAACCTTTTCGAGATTCTTGAGAAGCTCCCGTACCTTGTCAAGATTCAGCAATTCCAGCGGATTGATTACCGCTTCACCAGCAGGAAGGATGCTGAGATTGGTGCCAGCTACTTTCTTGATGATTTGCTCCATGGTCGCTTTCCCGAGAAGGTAGTCTGTGATGCCCGGTGAGCGGTCGACCTGAAAGAGATTGTGTACGAGCGGACGACGGAAGTCGAAGTCGCATAATAGTGTGTTGTTGCCAGCCAGGTGAGACTCAGCGAGTGCGAGGTTCACAGCTGCCATCGACTTTCCTTCTGCGGGTGACGGGCTTGTCACGACTACAGTATGGATAGGCTGCAGACTCTGCAGGTGATTGAGCCTGGTTCTAAGCGTACGGAACTCTTCGCTGGGTGCTTCATGGGGGCGCGAGGCATCAATCAGATGTGCGTCCTGCGAAGGATTAAAAGGGATCTCCTGTATGCGCTCAAGGAGGTTTTCGAAGTCGGGAGGAAGGATTGCAGGTGGCGGACTTAGAGTTCGTGAGACCGGTGCCGAATTTCTCGGCTGGCCCTGGAAATCAGTCGGGCTAACCCCGGATCGCCTTAAGGCGTCATGTACTCGGCTCATTAATGTTGCGGTTGACCAGGCAAGCCAGGTCAATCTGCGGCGACGACGTACTACCAAGTCATTTTCGAGCAGAGGAATGCAGCCGAGGATGGTTAGCTGGGTATAGGCACGGACATCCTTAAGATTCTTGAGGGTGGAATCTTTCATTTCCTTCGCACCAGCAAAACAGATGCCAAGGATCAAACCACCGATTGCGCCACCGAGGATGATGATCCATCGCTTCGGTTCTGTCGGATTTTGAGGAAGAGAGGCTTGATCGAGAACTTCCAGCTTTTCCGTTTGCTTGCGATTTTCGAGTTCTACGGCAGCGTTGGCGCGCTGACGCATGCGGTCGATTTCTTCAAAGTCGCGGCGAGCCATCATGGCTGAGAGCCGAAGCTGTTCGTATTCTTTCTCGCTCGATGGCAGGGTGGCCAACGTACCCTGAAGTGTGCGGGCTGCTCTATCGGCATCCTGAAGGCCTTTTTTATAAGACTCTTCTTCCATTTTGGAAGCTTCAATTCTGCCCATCAATTGTTGGATCTGTGCTTCCAGGCTTCGTGCTTCGCGAACAGCTTCCGGTCTCAGCCCAGAAATTGAGCCACCGGTTTTCTTGGCTGCAGCCTCGAGCTCATCCTGAGTTTTCTGGAGACGATCCTTTTCCTTTTTCAAGATCTGGAGGTTCCCGATGGAGGCCTTGATATCAGGATGAGATTCCTGATATTGCTCACGAAGGCCCTGAAGGCGAGTTTCAAAGTTTGCGATTTCACGCTCAAGGGTTACAAGGCGATCGTTGCGTGGCACCAAGGCAACAGGTACGGTTTCAACCGTTGGAGTTGTTACCTGCTTCAACTGATCTTTCAAAATGCTGATCTGGTTTTCGATGATCAATCGATCTTGATTGACCCTTCCTAATGCCGCGTTGATATTGGTCATCCGCGTTTCGATGCCGTTAATCGCCGAGAAAGTTGCCCCCTGCTGTTCAGGCGTTCTGCCGACATTGGCGGATTTGAATTTCGACATCTGTTCTTCAATTGCATCGAGATCTCGCTTTCGCGTTTGCCACTGATCTTCGACGAAATCTTTCATCTGGGAAGAGGAACTGGCTCGTTCTCGAACGTTTTCGTCAATGAATTTGGTGACCAGATCCTGGCAGACTCTTTGAGCCGTAACCCGGTTTTCGTATTTGAAGGCTACAGAAAAAGCTAAGGTTTTTGTCCGATTCTCTCCACCGCCTCCGATAGGGGTTACAAAAACAGCTTTTGACCGCATGTTTTCGATAATGTCTTCCATGGGGAGGCGCTTTCTCTCTCTGGGATAGAGCGAGTGAGTAGTAATGATGTTCGTTAGCGTTGCTCGGCTGAGAATGCTCTGAGTCATCTGGTTGACTCGTTGACTCATGTCGACGGTTAAGGGCATTGAAAGCAGCCCTTCTGGTACCTGGGGAGGAAGAACACGTATAGTGGCACTGGAAACATAGGTGTCCGGCCAAAGGAAGGCTACAACCACACTGATCACCAGTCCAGCCAACATTGGAGCGAGGATTAAGGACCGATGGCGGCGTACGACGTCGATGTAGTCTTCTACATCCAGCGCTCTGTGCTGAATGGCAAGTGGATCTTGTAAAGGTTGCACGAAATAAAACTCCTGATGTTCTGATCGACCTACGGAACGACTATGTGATCGCCTGGCTGGAGCAAAATATTCTGCTCCAACTTCTTACCTTTGATCACTTCGTTGAAATTAAACTTCAACCGTTCGTTGCCGCGCATAATGATAATTTTCTTGCCGTTGCCGAATTCTCTAATTCCACCTGCAATGGTAAGAGCTTCGAGCACCGTCATAGGCCTAACCAGTGGAAAGGCACCGGCTTTGTTCACTTCGCCGGAAAGGAGAAATCTTTTGCTCTCAACTTTCTGAACTTGAAGACTGATGATCGGATTCTTCAGAACTTTTTCGTAGGCTTTGGAAATTCTGGCTTCAAGTTCAACTGGTGTTGTGTCGGCAGCGTCGATTTCACCAATCAAGAGCAGATTGATCTTGCCATCAGGTCGAACCGATACTAGCCCGGACAGATCCGGTTCTCTCCAGACACGAATCAGGATGACATCTTCTGCCCCAATGCGATAAGATTTCGGGTCTACAGCAGCTCCGGCTGAGGCGGCGGATATCTCTGGCTTTTCTTCAACCGAAGTAGGGGGCTTCTGCTCTTGCCCAGTTGGGGGAGTTTGCTGCGCAAAAAGTCCAGCAATTGCCATGGCAGAGCACAGCAGGGCCAGTTTTATCAATCGGGTCACGTCTTTCCTCCAATGGATGAAGCTTCGAAGGTATATTCGAAAGACATATGCCTCATCTCATCACGTCTAATTTTACACTAATCAAAATGCTAGAACTGTAGTACTGAGGTGTCATTCTTGAGAACCTAAGAATGAATCGACAGTTCTATGGGGGAGATGAGAAGGCGAATGAAATATTTTTTGGCAAAGTCAGATCCACTGACGTACTCAATTGACGATCTGGAGCGTGATGGGAAGACAGCTTGGGATGGGGTTAAGAACGCTCAAGCACAACAAGCGATCAGGACAATGGAGGATGGAGACTGCGTTATTTGCTACCACTCCCAGGGACAGGCGGCAATTGTAGGCTGGGGCTACGTAGAAGGAGCTGTTTGGGTTGATGCCGCAGATCCCAAAATGAGCGTATTCACCTATCGATTCGCTGAAATCAAAGAGAGCGGATTGTTCTCAGATTTCGCTCTGGTCAAGCAATCCAGACTCTCGACAATGGCTGCCCCAAAAGAATTCGTGAACTGGCTAAAAAAGCGGGCTAAAGAGTTCAAACCTTAGCGAGGACGCCTGCCAGGGCGAAGATTCGATGGACCTGATGCACCGGGAGCCCTACGACGTTGAAGTAACAACCTTCAATCCTGGGAATGAACCGGGATGCGAGCCCCTGGATCCCGTAACCTCCGGCTTTGTCGAATGGCTCGCCTGAAGCCACATATTCTGAAATCTCAGTCTCTGAGAGTACAGAGAATTCAACCTTGGTTTCTTCAACGTGGAGCCATTGGCGGTCTTGCCAACGAAAACAAATTGCAGTTAGCAC
>JAPKYY010000533.1 GCA_026394095.1 Acidobacteriota bacterium
ATAGCCTACGGCCTTAGTGCCTTCTGGCTCACGCCGAGCTACCTCGAAATTACCCTGCGCAACATGCAATTTGTTGCTGGTAAACCGAACCTGTGGAGCAACTGGGTAGGGCTGATAACTTTGATCGCGTTCCTTTCCTTTACCAACCGCAAATTTCAGAACCAGCCGGATCGTGCCTGGGCCGTTTTTGTCGGCGGTGCTGCTTTATTCTTTACGGTGAACACTGTAGGGAACTACTGGCTCGACTTCCGGATCATCGGGGAACCGATGCGTCTGGCTCCGGAACTGGACCTGATCTGGATCTGGGTACTGGTGTTTGCGATGCTCTGGCTGTGGCGCAAATCTGTTCTGGGGCGCGGAATCGTTTTTGCAACGATTCTTGCCCTGCTGGGCCTGCACTACAATTACCTTCGCCATAACCGGGCAATCTTTCCCCTCGGCACAGACTACAAAACCACCGTTTATTGGCGCACTCCTGAATGGATCGCGCAAAACTACCCCAATGCCCGAAGCTACGTAACGGGTGCGGTGCGCTTCTGGTACAACACCTGGCATGACCTCTACCAGCTTGGTGGCAGTTCTGAGCAGGGCCTTGAGAACACGATGGTGATGCCCTCACAGTGGGAAATCGTGATGGGCCCCGACCCCAAGCTTGCCATCGCCTGGCTGCAGGTAATGGGCGTAGATCTGGTTGCCGTTCATGGCAAGAATTCAGACGAGTGGTACAAGGATTTTCTCTATCCGAACAAGTTTGACGGGCTGCTTAAAGAGGTGCATCAATTTGAGCGCGACAACCACATTTTCGAAGTGCCGCGCCGTTATCGCTCGATGGCTCGCATCGTGGATCGCAAGGCCCTCGATTCCCTCCCAAAGATCAAGGATCAGACTGACCTTGAGGGCCTGGAGAAATATGTTGCGGTATACGAGCAGGGGCCCGAGGCACCCACTCGCACCAATTGGAAGGATACTGATGAGCTGCACTTTGAAGGGCAAACCGGCGCTGGCCAAAGCGTAATTCTTCAAACCAGCTATGACGTCGGCTCCCGGTCACCAAAGACCAACTCGGATTTGTGCGCATTGATACTCCTGCCGGTGTAAGCTCAATCCGGCTCATATTCGACAAACCACTGGAGAAGACCGTTGGCGAAGTCTTCTTTGTGCTGACGATTCTCGCCTCAGGATGGGTACTTTGGAAACAACGCGCACACGCCTGATTCTCGCTGCCAGTCTCGCAATTCTTTTTGCCGTGAACCTGTGGCTTTACGCGCCGCTTTTCGATCCCCAACAGAAGCCTTATAAGGGCTCAATTGCTGCAGGCTATGCGGGCATCACACGCTTCATCTCCGAACATCCAAACCCCTGGGGCTGGAATCCGCAGCAGTACGCCGGGCAGCCGACTCAGTTCTCCTACCCGCCACTACTACCCTATACGGCGAGTGCTCTACACTGGCTTAGCGGGCTGGATAGTTTTCACGCCTATCGTATCGTTGTAGCCCTATTCGCTTGCCTGGGCCCGGTCACACTTGCCTTTGCGTTCTTCTACTTCACGCGAAGCCTGTTCTGGTCGATTGCCCTGGGTCTTGCCTACTCGTTCGCCTCACCGATTTACGGGATCTTTGAAAAAGTGGATGCCGACTTGCGCTGGCACCACTTACCAACTGGCTCAGTGCCTTTGCCCTGACGATCTCAATCCTGCTGATGCTTGCGACAGACTTCTCGCGCTGGCCCCGTCTGCTGCTTGCCGGTGGCCTTGGTTATCTTCTGGCTGCGTTCTGGTTGACGCCTGAGTACATCTCAACTACTTTGTTCAACTGGCCCAAGGATGCCTACGGTTATCAGGTGGAGCAATCGCATTGGCCGCTGTATGGCGGTCTTGCGGCGACCGTGTGCGTCCTCTCGCTGGTGCTTCGTTTCTATAATCTGCCCTGGCTTGTCCGATACTCGACCGTCTCGCTTGCGGCCTTTCTCTGGATCACGGGGGGCTTTTACTGGCGGGGCTTGGATACTTTGCCCGAGAGCCGGCGATATGCGCTCGAACTCGAACTCTTTCTCTTTTTTGCGATTTTTTCCTGGTGCTGGATTGGCTTCCGGTCGCGTGAGAATGTAGACCGGTTCTGCGTTGGGCTCGCGCTGGTTGCGCTGCTGGGCGCCTCCTCCGGGCAGTTGCGATCCAGTCTCACGAGGACCGCTGCTTCCTGGGGCACGGAAGACCGGGAGCAGACGCTTGAATTTCAACTCGCACAGTGGCTGGCGAACCAGCATCCGCAGGGACGTGTGTTTGCTACTGGTGGTCTCAGGTTCAGGCTCAATGCCTGGTTCCCGTTGCATCAGGTCGGCGGTACTTTTGAAAGCGGATTGCGAAATCGCATTGCAGTAGATCACTACTATCAGGTGCGCACAGGGGAAGCTTCGAAGCCGGGAGAAGAAGTTATCGACTCGCTTCGAGAACTGACAGCAATTGGCGCAGAATATGCCGTTGTGCATGACATTGCCAGCGAAGAATATTACAAGGACATCAAGAACACTGCAAAGTTCAACGATCTTGGCCCGGTTGTGTTTGCTCCAACCCCACATGACCGCATCCATAAGCTTCGCTTCCGCTCTTATGCTCATCTGGTGAAGCCTGAAGAGCTACCCAAGGACCGTTGGAAAGAGGCGTTGCCCCGGTTCTACGAAGCGCTCACCGATGAGGGCCGGCCCGCTTTGGCGGTAAAGGAGTTGAACCCAAGCCTTTGGCAGATCGAAGGGGCAGTGCCTGCAGGCCAACAAATCAGCTTTGCGATGAATTGGGATCCTGGCTGGCAAGCCCGGCAGGATGGCCAGGCGCTGAGTGTTGGACGCAACGAGTTGGGGCTGATCCAGCTCCTGCCGGTGGCGAAAGAGCGCACCACGATCGAGCTGGAGTACACGGGTACCTGGCAACAAAAAGCCTTTGGCCTACTTAGTCTCCTCGCCTGGATTGTTAGCATAGGCCTATGCATTCGATCGAGGAGTTGGCGGGGCAGCACTTTGACGCGATCATCGTAGGTGGCGGAATCAATGGTGCCGGCCTTGCCCGCGATCTGGCCTTGCGCGCCCATACAGCGGGACACCCGCTGCGAATCCTTTTGCTGGAAAAGCGATTCTGGGGCGCAGGCACCAGCGGCAAGAATTCACATCTGATTCATGGCGGCTTGAGATACCTCAAGTACTTTGACTTCCGGCTTGTCAGTGAGGCGCTACGCGAGCGAGCGCTGTTGCTTGAGATGGCACCTGACACGGTTCGTCCTCTCAAATTCGAATTGACTACCAACGGGCTCTTCGATCAACTTTTCTACGGCGCTGGCATTGTGCTTTATGATCTGCTTGCCGGCAAACACCGTATTGGCAAGAGTACCTATCTGGGCTCTCACCTGGCTTACTGGGATGCAGCAAGCGACTCAGCCGCCCTTGTGATCGATAACGTTCGCGATGCCCGTCACTATGGTGCCACTTGTATTTCGGGCCGGGGGGTGAAGCGGCTTAGTGCTGATTCGGTTGAACTCGACAACGGGATTCGCGTCAAGGCGGGCTGTGTGATTGACGCTCGCGGGCCGTGGATGGGTGGCGAGCAAATGCGTCTGGTGCGCGGCTCTCATATTGTTCTGCCGCGGCTCTATGAAGGCGATCATGCTATTGCTCATTT
>JAPKYY010000579.1 GCA_026394095.1 Acidobacteriota bacterium
GGCGGCCCGATGGAAGTGATCCTTTCAACCAAGATCGCCAAGGTCGACGGTATGGTCGAAAAACAAAAGCAGGATGATGCCCCGGGCACGGTCATCGTCGCCAAAGTCGGCCCCAACAATGAACTCACTTTTGCGAATCTGACCGCCCGCGTCGAAGATGCCGGCAAGTTCAGCATTGCCAATCTTCCGCCTGGTGAGTACAAGATTTTCGCCTTTGAAGAAGTAGACACCGCCACCGCCTCAGACCCCGAATTTCTTAAGAAATTCGAAGACCGCGCGGGCAATGTAAAGATTGGTGAAGGCGAAAGCAAAAGCCTTAGCCTGAAGCAGATTCGCTACGCCGAAACCACTTCCGCCCCGGCATAGGCCGCAATCAACGCTGCCCTCTCAGTTCCCTTGAGAATCAAACAAGCCGTCGCCAGAGCATCTGCCGTCATGCTGTCCCTGGCCAACACGCTTACCGTCGCAGTGCTCATTACCCGTTGCCCCGACCTCGGGTCCAGAATATGTCCCGGCTGATACGTGTTGCCTGAAGTCGAGACAGCCCGGTTTATCAGCACCCGCTCGGTTTGCTGAAATCCCACAGTCCATCCTGGCTTGCCGCGAGCTAGCACATCCCCCGAGGCGGCGATCAAATGACGCTTGAAACCACTTGCGGCCAGTACCCTCGAGGCCTGATCGTTAGCGTATCCTTTGGCGATACCCCCCAGATCAAGCAACACACCCTCTTTGAGTAACGTCACAGTTTGGCGGCCCAAGGCGATGTTCTGATAACCAACCGGATTGCCGCGCACGGTAACGTCAAAAGCCCCACCCGAGAGAAGCGAGAGCCGCTGTGCGAATTGCAGGATGTTGAAGAGATCCGGGCTGACCCTGATGGTCACACCCGCTTTGAGCTGATTGACTTCGCTGTCTGGTTTGTAGTGGCTCAGTCGAGCATCCAGTTCTTCAAAGCGTCGCTTGGCTGCCAGCATCGCCGCTGTTGGATCCGCGCTCGAATAGACCGAGATCCGGATCAGCGTTCCCATACACGGGAACGAGCTACTGGTCTTCCGCGACTCCATTGTTCCAAAACTTGTGCATTTCTTCAGCCGCCGGAATCTTCACTGGCCGTACCAGGCGAAAGCCAAGCCCCAGTGCATCCGTGTGATACCAGATCGACTTCGGCAGGTTCGGATCCTGCTGCTTCCAACTCGGGTCAGAGGGGAATCGAGCCGTGCAGGTTACACGCTCCGGCTTGTCTGCCCACGATCCACCACGCGCCGTATGCGGGTAAGAGGTTTTCGATGGATACCAGACTTGCGGGTTCTTATAGGCGTCTGCATAGTATTGGTCGGTCGTCCATTCCATTACGTTGCCCAGCATGTCATAAAGCCCAAATGCATTCGGCTTCTTGGTGCCCACCAACTCGTACTGGCCCTTTTTGAACACAGCCACCTCAGACAGATTGGCCGGTGCAGGTGCATTCGCTTTGCAAGCATATTCCCATTCGGCTTCTGTCGGCAGGCGATAGAAATGCCCCGTCTTGGCGCTCAGCCACTCCGCATATTTGCTGGCCGCATGATGAGTCATCGAGATAGCCGGGTAGCCTTCGATACCCATCCCAAACGACATTTCAACGTAAGGCTTTGTCGGTCGGCTGATCGCATCGATCGCAATGTTGTTCCCGGCAATTTCTCCAGACAACGCAGCAAACATGAAGAGCCGGTATTCGTTCCAGGTCACTTCGCGAGGTGCCATCCAGAATGGCTCAATCGCCACCTCGTGTTCTGGCGACTCGTCCTTTACATTGTTGTTGCCCATTTTGAGCTTGCCGGCCGGAATGGGAACCATCTCATAAGGCACATCGGTTCCAGGGATGATGGCCTTGTAGGGCTTCATCACCTTGTCTTTGGCTGAGGCTTTGACGATTTGTGAATGGATGTTTTGGGTCAAGGCCAGATCATCCGCCATCGCCTTTTGCACTTCAGGGTAGGGAAGCCCGTCGGCCACCCATTGGCTAAGCGTTGCCTTGTCCTTTGCATTGAGCGGAGGCCCGCCAGGCGGCATAGTGGCAAGCGACGAAACGATCTTGTCTTTTTTACGGACGAAGAATGCGCGGTCATGACAGGCCGCGCATTGCTTCTCGATTACAGGTTTGACTTCAGTAGCGAAGTCGACAGCAAAAAATGCAAACAACAGAATCATACAAACTTCGTGATGCCGGGCTTGGGCGTTGGCATATCCGGCAGGCTCCCCTTGGCGTCAAAAGGCTCAGGGAACGTAGATAGCTTCGAGTTCTGGATCTGTTCCCACGAGATCTGAGCGCCGGTGTAGGCGGCAGTCCGGCCCAGGATCGCAAGCAGTGTTGACGAGATCATCCGATCGCCCTTATTCACCACTTCGCCCTTGCGAATCGCAGCAAACAGGATGTCGTGCTCGTACTGATAGCCATCGTTCTTGGTGCCTTCAAATGCCCAAAGCACCTTGCCCTTGTGGTCTTCTACCAGCGGCAACGGTCCGCGGCCAATCGTGACTTTACCCTGGGTCCCCATGATGTAGTCGGCGTTTTCGTTGTAAATGCCGGGGATCTGACGATGAGCGATAAACGCCCGCGCGCCGTTCGGGTACAGGTAGTTGCATTCGAAGTGGTCATAGATATTGCCACCTTCTTGCGGAATCTGGCGTCCACCGTGCGCCACACACGATACGGGCGGTACATCCTTGAATGCCCACGCCACCTTGTCCACCGAGTGCACTGCCTGCTCAACAAAGCCATCGCCGCAGGTCCAGATGAAGTTGTACCAGTTCTTGGTCTGCCATTCCACGTCACTCATCCCTGCCGGGCGAGTGGAGGCTGGCGGCATCGGCTTCACCGGGCCCGTGTAGTAGGTAGCGTAATAGGACAAAATGTCGCCAATGATGCCAGCATGAACCTGCTCCATCAACTGCGCGATGTGGTTGGCATAACGCCACATGAACCCGTCAACAATGCACTTCTTCTTGTCGCGAGCGATCTTCACCGATTCGATCACGCTGCGTACGCCAGCCGGGTCTACGGCCATCGGCTTCTCCGTGAAGACATGCTTGTTCTTCTCCACGGCGTAGCGCAGTTGGGTCGGGCGGAATCCGGGAGGCGTGCAAAGCAACACAACGTCGATGTCGGAATCGATCACCTTTTGATAGGCGTCAAAGCCCAGATACTTCTTGCCATCGGCAACCTTAACCTTGGCACCGTTGATGCGGGCAATCCGCCCGAGCGAAGCGTTGATCTGTTCAGTTGATACATCTGCCACTGCGGCCAGTTCGGCATAGTCGTCTGCCTTCAATGCCTGGGATGCGGCGCCGGTTCCACGGCCTCCAGCACCCACAAGGCCTACCTTGATGGCATTCGTAACGGTCTGGGCTTTAATGATGGCGGGAGCGGCGATAACGCTGGCTACTTTAAGAAAATCGCGACGAGGTGTTTCCTGCATAAAACATGAGTTTATCTCAATACAATCAGACTGCCCCGCCAGAGCGTGTATTCTGTTTCCCGTCTTTCGTTTTCGACCGCGAAAACACGATAATCATCACCGTCAGAATCATCATCAACTGCATCACGATCAGGCTCGAACGGATGCTATCGGTAGCAATGAGAAATACGTCAGCAGCGAGAATCACCACAAGCCCGATTTGTTTTGAAGGGGATCTCATCTACTTCTTCACCATTTCCTGGACACTGCAAACGAAGGCCGGGACTGCAAGCATAAAGACCTGCGAATAGAGCATTCCTGTCGACACTTCCCCAAATAGGATCAGCAATGCGTCTGCGGTGAGCATGATCGTGATTCCCAAAACAAAGACGATTTTGTGTCCCGCAGCCATCCCCTGATTCTCACATGTTAACTGGACCGTATCCCCTTATCTGCAATCCATAAATATGGGAAAATAAAGGCATGAAGACAACCGTTGAAATTGCCGATCCGCTCTTTCGCCGGGCAAAACAGCATTGTTCTGCAAACGGAATCTCCATGCGGGAGTTAATCGAAGCATCACTCCGCCTCACTTTGGCTCCCCCTAAGAAGGCTATTCCATTCCGGCTGAAGTCATTCGGTTTCCAGGGCAGCGGTCAAGCGATTCAAGACTGGTCCAAGATTAGAGAACTGGCTTATGATGGCCGTGGCGGCTTCGACGGCAACGACGCAGACAGATGATCGCCGTCGATACGAACATCCTCGTTTATGCCCATCGGAAGGATTCTCCATGGCATGATCGCGCGGCTTCAGTCTTGATTGAGTTGGCCGAGGGAAGGGAACCCTGGGCTATTCCATGGCCCTGTGTCCATGAGTTCTTTAGCATTGCAACGCATCCACGCATCTATGTTCCGCCAACGCCAGGAGCGATAGCTTTGGCCGACCTCGATACATGGTTCCAGTCGCCAACTTTGCAATTGATCGGTGAATCCGGCAACTATTGGGACCTCCTCAAACAGATACTAAAGACGAGTGCTGCAGTTGGGCCAATGGTGCACGACGCCAGGATTGCTGCGATCTGTCGAGCACATGGGGTCACCACTCTGCTAACCGCCGATCGAGACTTCTCCCGCTTCGACCTCTCCGTCCGCAACCCGCTCAAAACCCGTTAGAGAAAACTTGCGAATGTCTTAGCCCTTTCGGCAATCAGGGACTCTACAATTGCCACGATGGCGACAGCGCCTTGAAGAGTGCAAGCTCATGTATAGAGTGTTTTATTTTTACCCGTAACTTTTCGATACTCAATCGCTAAGTGTCACTCATGAAACAAATGCTTTTGCTGAGTTTGATGACCGTGGCACTGTTCGCCGCACCCCCTACCGTCGGGGAGAAGGCTCCTGACTTTACCCTAGGCTGCCGACTTCGCCGGCAAGAGTGTAGTTATGGTCTATCCAGGCCCAGGTGAGCATCTTAATGAAAAGGCGGCCGAATTCGTGATGGACAAAAATCTTCCCGCTGGCTTTGAGCTCGTCCTCGACCCCGACTACAAATTCACCACGCAATATGGGCTGCGCTGGGATGCCCCGCAAGAAACAGCCTACCCCTCCACCTTCCTGATCGATTCGAAAGGAATGGTCTTTTTCTCCAAGATCAGCAAGACTCACGGCGGCCGCACCACCACTACAGAGATCCTCGAAGAACTAAAAAAGTAAAGCCGCCCGGGCCTTAGTTCTTGCTCCTTCAGCCGGGCCGGAATTCCGGGACGAGCTCCGACTCAGCGAAGGAGGCGCCGAGCCGTTCGAGGGCATCCTTATCGAATCCCTCAATGCGCTCGGCGATCTTTCCGTCGTCATCGAGTACAAACATCGTCGGCACGTGGTGAACCCCAAACTGATTACTCGCCGGATAGCCCTCAGAAGCCAGATCCAGCACCGATTCAATCTTCACTTCAAACTGCTGCCGAAACTTCTCAGTCGATTCCGCATCATCCTGCGAGATCCCGAGTACAGGCATGCTCACCCGGTCCAGATAAGGTAGCGTCAGTTTGCAGGTTGGGCACGTTACCCGGTAAAAAATCAGCAGTGTATTCTGCCTGGCAAGCATTTGCCTATTTGCTCTCTTTGGCCTTTCGCTGCTGTTGGACAAACGAAAGAATGTCAAACTTCTTGATCACTCGATCCGGAAAGAAACTATTCACCGATTCCTGCTCATCGTTGAACACCTGAAAGACAGTAGCCAGTTTGGTAAGCACCATCAATTCCATATCGCGCTCTGAAGGGCTCAAAATTCGCAATCCCCCGCCATTCCGCTCCAGCGTGGAAAAGCAGTTCACCAGCATGCCAAGACCACTCGAATCGATGTAATCCACCTCAGCCAGATTCACCACCACCCGAGGCTTCGAAGCAAGGTCCGCAGTCGCATGTTCGCGCAGTTGCTGGCAAGGTTCTCCGGCTACCAACGATCCCTCAAGGTCAAGAATTCGAATGCCTTCCCGCTGTCTCTCTTTGATTTGCATGTTCTAACTGATTCCTGGTATCGACTATTTTTTCGGGGAAGCTGACGCGAAAGCTCGTACCCTCTCCCAATTTA
>JAPKYY010000339.1 GCA_026394095.1 Acidobacteriota bacterium
GAAAGCAAGCAGAATGAGGGCGGCGCCGACTAGAGTGATGCCGTACCAGAAGGGGTCGTCCGATTGGGTGAGTTTGGCAATCTGGTGGCGGCTTTGCCAGAGGGCGGCGACCACAAGGGCGGCAAGGGTGCCGCTCGCGGCGAGGCGGAGGAAGGCGTCCAGCAGCAGGAAGCGGTAGTCCTGCAAGACCACGAAGAGAGCGATAGGGATGCCGGCGTGGTGGAGGATGATTTCCGACCAGAGGGCATGCGCATCTGCAGAGTCGCGGAAGTGTAGAAAAGTGATGCTGAGCAGGAAGAGGCCGATCGAGGCCGAGGGGGAGTGGTTGCGCAGGAGGGTGTAGCTGGCGGCGGCCAGGATCGCAAAGCCGATCGATAGCGTGATGAGGGCGAAGCTATGGATATCTGGCCCCTGGATGAAAACTTCGCTGATGTGGAGCAGGGCACAGAAGGCACCAAGGGTATAGCCGGCTGCACTCAAGGGGCGCAAGCGTTTACCGAGGCCAAGATCGAGCAGGACGGAAGGCAGGAGGCTGAGGCAGGCGAAGGCAAAGGCGGCCGAGGCGTTGGCCCAGAAGGCGTTTTGATCTCGGGTGGCGATGCCGAGCAAGAGGCCAAGATCCCAGCCGAGAGCGAGCAAAGTGGAGGCTAAAGGAAGAAGGCGCAGACGGTGGCCGCTGCGCCGGGAATCACGATAGATCAGCAGGAAGAGAGTGGCAAATACGAGGATGCCGGCGCAGTGACCGATCGTATTGACCCAGTGGTGGCCGTGGAGATCAATTTCGGGGGTTGGCATTCTGGTGGATGCGCCAGGCCTCGCGGGCACGCTCGGCGTTGAGTTGGGAGTAGTCGCCGTGGCCTGCTTCGCTCAAGAGGACTTGCTTGAGGCGCTCTTCGAATTTGGCCGCGATGATGGGGTCGAGAGCCTTCATCGAGTTGGTGTTGATGAGGTAGGAGAGCGGGTACTCAAAGAGGCGAGTCTTGAGGTTGAATTGCTTGAGCGGGTGTTGCGCTGCGAAATCCTGAGTGAAGGTGCTGTCGCCAGAGATGGGCTTGGGGAAGGGGGCTTCGTCTGCAAAGGTGAGATAGCGGACGGTGGCCTCGATGGCGCTGGAGATGCGGCGGCGGGTGGATTCGCTCCAGCCTTCGACGGTGTCGGGTTTGTGGTCCATCTCGTTCATGACGTGTTGCAGGTGGAGGGCAGCGCGGGTTTCGTAGTTAAGACGGGCGATGTAGTTGTGGCCGGTGGCCTGGTGGGCGAGGACGAGGTGGGCGACGATGTCTGAGGTGGTGGTGGGCCAGGCGGGGGAGTCGAAGGTCTTGGGGACGCTGGCGGCGTCGAGTTCCGGGAAGAGCTGATTCCCCAAGTGTTTGAAGTCTGATTTGCCAGAGACGAACCAGCCACCCCAGCGTTCTTCCATGGGGCTGCGATGGTCTGTTACGAAGTGCCCGGTATTGGTGTGGATCTGGCCGCTGGGCTGGGTGTAGACGCTGCGGACGATGTGGCCAGGAACGCCGGCTGTGCGGGCGGAATGGTGGCACTGGAGGCAATCGTCGTGACGCTGGAAGCGGGGCTTCAGCTTGGGCTCTTGTTCGAGGACGTAGAAGACGGCACCGAGGGTAGGGTCGGCAGTAGAGACTTCAAGGTAGTCGGCACCTTTTACCCAGCCTACATAGGTGTCGTCGTTGAAGTAAACGGCGCGTGGGGCCGAGGGGAAAATGAGTGGGGCCTGAAAGCTGGTTTTGGAAAAGACGAGGGTTTGGCTGGAAATGGGAATTTTCAGAGCTTTCAGCACGCTGAGGAGATAGCCATGGCGGGGTTCGAAATTGAGCTTTGTGCTAAGTTGTGAGACTTCGTTGTTGGGGGCTTGGTTGTAGGGAATGGGACCGTTTGAGAGGTCATAGACCATGGATCCATCAAAGGAGGCAGGGATCTGAGACCACAGGGCAGGCGACAGGGCAAGCAATGTGATTAGGCGTAACACTACCTTTATTATGCGCCCGCGACGGCTCACACTGCCCTGTGAACCGCCGCGGTAATCCGGTAGTAAAGGTGGAGGAGTTCTTTCTCGTTGTCAGAACAGCCGTCGAACATGCGGTGTGCGTCGATCGGCTCGGATTCGAGAGGGTTGGTGATTAAAGTTGTCTCGAGGAGCTCGGTAGAGAGCTGTTGCTTGCGGAAGCTGCTACGGAGCAGGTTCTTGGCGATCGAGTTGATCCAGAAAGTAAGGGCCTGTACATGGCGGAGCTGGGAAAGGCGTTCCCAACCGCGGACCCAGGCAGCCTGGGCGACTTCTTCGGCGAGGTCGAGGGGGGCACCAGTTGAGGCAAGGAAGCGGACGGTCTTGTTGTAGCCGTCCTGGTAGGCGCGCGCATAATCGTCGCGAGTGAGCGGGCGGGCTTCCGGAAGGATGGTGATCGTCATGCGGCTTATAAAGCATTTGCTGTGCCATTCTTACATCGCATGCGAAGTGATTGATAATAGAGAAGATTTACTATTTTGGCTGGATTTGAGGCAGGGTATTTTTTGCTCTGTCGCGAAAAAACTACAGTGTAGGCAGGAGAATTTTGGATGACCATTCGCTTTCGGTTGAGTGTGATGATGCTGCTCGAATATATGGTTTGGGGGGCTTGGTATCCAGATTTCTCGGCATATCTGGGGAAAGTGTTGGGCTTTACCGATGGCCAGGTGGGGGCGATCTATGCCCTTCTTCCGATTGGGTGTATGGTGGCGCCGTTTGTGGCGGGGCAGATTGCAGACCGGTATTTTCCGACAGATCGTGTGCTCGCTGTATTGCATTTGTTGGGGGCGGTACCGCTTTATGTGATGGCGACGGCGACATCGTATGACGGGGTTTGGATGTGGATGTGCGGGTGGGCGATGTTGTTTGGGCCGACGCTGGCGCTTACGAATTCGATCTGCTTTCACCACATGCCGGCGGCGGAGGGGGATTTTGGATTGGTGCGGGTTTGGGGCACGATCGGGTGGATTGTGGTGGGGTTGCTGCTTGGGATCGGGTTGCGGGAATGGTTGCCGATGTTGCTGGGTCCGCTGGGTGGATTTGACGGGATGTGGCTGGCTTGCGGGTTGTCGGTGTTGATGGGGTTGTGGTGCTTTATGTTGCCGCATACGCCGCCGGCTGCGAAGGGCGAGAGCCCGTTTGCGTTTTTGGGGGCGCTGAAGATGTTGAAGGATCCGCAGTTTGCGATCTTTCTTGGGATTGCGTTTGTGGTGGCGACGGAGTTGATGTTTTACTTCATTCTGACCGGGCCGTTTTTGTACAAGGTTGGGATTGGAGCGGGGAGTGCGCCGGCGTGGATGGCGATTGCGCAGGGAGCGGAGATTGTGACGCTGATCTTCTTGCCGAAGATGTTGAAGAATTGGGGGATTCGCGGGACGATGATGGTGGGGATTCTGGCTTGGCCCTTGCGGTATGCGGTGTTTGCGATGGGCGGGCCGTTGTGGCTGGTGCTGGCGTCGTTGTCGCTGCACGGGCTTTGTTATGTTTGCTTCTTTACGGCTAGTTATATTTACGTGGATGAGATTGCACCGG
>JAPKYY010000055.1 GCA_026394095.1 Acidobacteriota bacterium
GTGACTACAGCTACCGCCTGAACAAGAAGATGATCCTTGGCGCTCTGCGCTCGGCGTTGACCGCAAAGCTGCGTGATGGTGAATTGCGCATTGTTGACGGCTTCACGCTGGCCGATGCCAAGACCAAGAATTTTGCCGGCACCCTCGGTAAGTTGAAGGCCGAGAAGACAGTACTTCTGGTCGAAAACGCCGAAAACCGCAACCTGACGCTGGGCTCGCGTAACATCCCTGGAGTCAAGCTGGTGAACACCAAGAATGTCACCACTTACGACATCCTGAAGTACAAGGATGTTCTGGTGAGTAAGTCGGCTGCCGAGAAATTGTCGGAGGCGCTGAAGTAAATGACCTTATTTGATGTAATTACGCGTCCGATTGTCACCGAAAAGGGTGTCATGAAGAAGGACGGCGAACGTACGCTTTGCTTTGAAGTAAAGCCGGCCGCCACCAAGACCCAGATCAAGCAGGCTGTTGAGAAGATCTTCAAGGTCAAGGTGGAAGAAGTTCGTACCGTCATCAACGAGGGCAAGCTTCGCCGTCGTGGTAAGTTCGCCGGATACGGCTCGAACTGGAAGAAAGCCTACGTGAAGCTCAAGAAGGACCAGAAGGTCCCTGAATATTCCGAGGTCGTCTAATGCCGATTAAAAGTTATCGTCCGTTTACCCCCACGCGCCGCTTCCGTACGGTAGTTACGCGTGAGGACATCACCAAGCAGACGCCGGAGAAGAGTCTCACCAGCGGCAAAGCAAAGTCTGGTGGCCGTAACTCAACGGGCCGCACAACGATGCGTTTCCGTGGCGGTGGCAACAAGACTTCTTATCGTGAGATCGACTTCAAGCGTGACAAGGCTGGCATCCCTGCCACGGTCGCCTCTGTGGAATACGATCCCAATCGGACGGCGCGCATTGCCCTGCTCAACTATGTTGACGGCGAAAAGCGTTATATCATTGCCCCGGTTGGCCTCAAGGTTGGCTCAAAAATCATGAGCGGCCCTGAAGCTGACATTCTGGTGGGTAATGCACTGCCTCTCAAGAACATCCCCGCCGGTACGATCGTTCACAACATTGAACTCCGTCCTGGCAAGGGTGCCCAGATGGCACGTACCGCCGGAGCTCAGGCTCAGGTTGTCTCAAAGGAAACCGAATACTGCCTGCTCAAGCTGCCTAGCGGCGAAGTGCGCAAGGTTCTGATCGATTGCTACGCAACGATTGGCCAGGTCGGTAATCTCGATCATGAAAATCAAACACTCGGCAAGGCTGGTCGCAGCCGCTGGGTTGGTAAGCGTCCTCATAACCGTGGCGTCACAATGAACCCGGTTGACCACCCGCACGGTGGTGGTGAGGGTCGTACGTCCGGTGGTCGTCACCCGGTTACGCCTTGGGGTCAGCCCACGCGTGGTTTCAAGACCCGCAACAACAAGCGTACCGACAAGATGATCGTCAAACGGAAGCAGAAGAGCTAGGGAACAGGTAAGAAGATAATATGGGCCGTTCACTCAAAAAAGGACCGTTCGCCGACGAACACCTGATCGTGAAACTCGAGGCAATGAATAGCCGGGACGAGAAGAAGGTTTTGAAAACCTGGTCTCGCCGCTCGACGATCATGCCTTTGTTTATCGGTCATACCCTCGCCGTCCACAACGGTAAAAAGTTTATCCCGGTCTACGTGACCGAAAACATGGTTGGCCACAAACTGGGCGAATTTTCACCGACGCGTACCTTCAAGGGTCACGTAGCGAAATCCAAGTCCAACGAAAAAGGCAAATAGGACTGAATCATGATAGCCAAAGCAGAAGCCCGTTACGTCCGCGTGAGCCCGCAGAAATGCCGTCTGGTGATCGATTTGATCCGTGGACTCAATGCCGGCGAGGCAATCAACTTGTTGAAGATGACGAACAAGCGCATGGCGCCCGTCGTCGAAAAGCTCTTGCGCAGCGCCATCGCTAACGCCGAGAACAAGAACAGCAATATTGACGTCGATAACCTGACAGTAAGCGAAGCATACGTAAATGAAGGCCCGCGCATGAAGCGCATCCGCCCTGCTCCGATGGGCCGTGCCTATCGGTACCAGAAGAGGATCGCGCACATTGTGGTCAAAGTTTCCGACGGCGTTGCCGCCGAAGTCAAGGCTGAGGCATAAGGAAAAAAGCGAATGGGTCAGAAAGTACATCCCTTTGGATTCCGTCTCGGGGTCACCAAAACCTGGAAGAGCCGCTGGTTTGCCAAGCAAGACTACGCCAAGCTCCTCTTTGAAGATCTCGAACTGAAGGAATCGCTCCGCAGCCGCCTGAAGAGCGCTGGCGTGAGCTCGATCGAAGTCGACCGTCCTGGCAACAAACTGCGCATCACGATTCGCACCTCGCGTCCCGGTATCATCATCGGCCGTAAGGGCGCTGAAATCGAAAAGCTGAAGCAGGATCTGGCCAAGAAGACCAAGCGTGAAGTATTCATTCGGCTGCAAAGGCATCAAGGTTCGCGTTAGCGGCCGCCTGAACGGCGCCGAAATCGCCCGCACCGAATGGTATCTGCATGGTCAGTTGCCACTGCACACTTTGCGCGCCGATATCGATTACGGATTTGCTGAAGCCCACACGACTTATGGCGTAATTGGCGTCAAGTGCTGGATTTACAAGGGTGACATTGGCGAAGGCCAGCGTCGCGTGATGTTGCGCAACGACAACGAACCGCAACCACGCCCGAAGCGTGACAATCGCGATCGTGACCGTCGTCCTGGTGGCGACCGTCCTGGTGGGGATCGTCCTGGTGGGGATCGTCCGCGTGGTGCCTATGAGCCCCGTGGTGGTGGTGAGGGCCGTGGCGCTGATGGCCGCGCTCGCACCGAGGCAGCAATGCCTCCTGTGGCTGACTCTGGCGTAGTGGTAACGGCACCTGAAGTGCCTTCCATGATCAAGAGTGGTGGCCCGATTCTGCCGCCGATGGCTCCGCCCGCCCCGAACTGGAAGCAGGAAATGACTGCTGAAGGTGCTGAGCCAGTGGTTGAAGCTGTTGTGGAGCCCGTAGTTGAGGCCGCTCCCGAAGCTGAAAAGCCAGCTGAATAACTTAGATAACCGCAGAAGATTTTTCAAAAGAGGAACACGACCTATGTTGATGCCAAAGAAAGTCAAGTACCGCAAACAGCAGCGCGGCCGCATGCGCGGTATGGCTCATCGCGGCTCCAGTGTGGACTTCGGTGAATATGGTTTGAAGGCAATGGCTTGTGGTTATATCACCAACCGCCAGCTGGAAGCCGCCCGTATCGCAATGACGCGCCACATCAAGCGCGGTGGCAAGGTCTGGATCCGGATTTTTCCGGACAAGCCTGTCACCAAGAAGCCGGCCGAAGTCCGAATGGGCTCCGGTAAAGGTGCTCCGGATGGCTGGGTGTGCGTAATCCGCCCTGGCAAAATTTTGTTTGAGATGGAAGGCGTGTCGCTTGAAATCGCCACTGAAGCCATGCGTTTGGCGGCAATGAAGTTGCCGATCAAGACCAAGCTTGTGTTGCGTTCGGCGGTATAGGCAGTAAGCGTAAGGAACACGAACAATGAAAGCTGAACAAATTCGCGGCCTCGATGAGGCTGAACTTAAAAAGC
>JAPKYY010000714.1:0-2093 GCA_026394095.1 Acidobacteriota bacterium
TGAGGGAGACGAGGCGCTGGGCGTCGAAGACCTTCTGCATCTCGGCGATCAGGACGCGGTGGGTGTCGTCATCGGTGGTTTTGGCGGTGCCGGCGAGGAGGCCGAGCATGGCGGCCTGGGGGTCTGCCTTTTCGTCGATGCCAGCGGATTTCAAGAGGTTCTTGATGGAGGCCTTGGAGGCATCAAAGAGGTCGCGCGGGTTCTTGGCGAGCGGGATCTGAGTTAGGGTTGGTTCGATTGCGGCATCGATTGAGGTGGTGAGGAGGCGGTTGCGCGAGAGGATTTGGGTGAGGGCGCAGAGGGCCTGGAAGGAGCCGACTGAGTCGGCGCGGAGCTGGATGTCGCCAATGTTGTTGAGGGTGTTGGCGGCGGTGAGGAACTGGAGGATCGACTTCTCGCTGAGCTCGGGCATTTCTGCGAGGGCGGCGTATTGAGCGCCGAAGATCTTCCAGTCTTTGAGCATGCGATCGACAGTGGCGGGGGAAAGGGGTTCTTTGCGGCCACGGTTGAGGTCGCTCAAGCTCAGGAACATTTTGAGGGGTTCGTTGTCGACGGCTTTGCGGGAGAGGGCGAAGAGGGCTTCGAGCAGGTCGTCGGGTTCTTTCCAGCCCTGGGCGGATTTAGTGAGTTTTCCGTCGTACTTGCCGTGGGGGTGGTTGATGAAGAGCATCTTCCAGGTTTCGACGGTGCCGGGGATGTGGGGCTTACCGTTTGCATCCATGCGGAGACGGGAGGTAAGGAGCATCAGGTCTGTAGAGGCACGGAAGACGGGGCGGGCCGGGCCGGGGGAGGTTACTTTGCCTCTGAGCGCCATGTAGAAGCGGCGGAGGCGGTTGGGCTCGGAGAGGTAGTTGAGGGTGGGCCCGGAGATGCGGGAGAGGGTTTCAAAGTAAGCAGCGAGCCAGCCGTCGTCTTTGGAGATGAGACGTTCGAGGAAGGCAGGGCCGTTGTCGGGGTTGATGCCGATCATGTCGGTCCAGACGGCGGCGGAGCGGGGATCGCCGGGGACGGCTACTTTGCCGCCACGGATCTGGAGCATGCCACCGAAGAAGTCCAGAACGTGGGAGAAGGCGCGGAGGCGCTGGACGGGCATCGCTTTTTTGAGGTCTTCGGCGGTGGAGGGATCGAGCTTCGAGAGGCCGAGGTAGAGGCGGCAGAGCTGGGGATCGGACATGAAGAACTCGATAAAGAGTTGTTCGGGTTTGTCTTTCTCCTTCATGGCGGACCAATAGTCGGGGCCGTAGAGGACCTGGACTTTGGTGGGGGTGTAGTCGTAGGTGAAGGGCTTGCCGGTTTTGAGGGCGACTTCGAGGTCGGAGAGGGGGAAGCCAGAATCGATGGTGAGGAAGGCGCGGGAGGCGTTGACGGTTTCAAGGACGAGGTCGCCGCCGCAGGCACCGCGCATACGGTAGCCGAGGACTTTGAGGAGTTCGCCGGTTTGGGTGGAGTCACACTGTTCGACGATGATTTTGTGATCCTTTGCGGCGAGCTTTTCGAGTTCTTTGGCTTGTGAGAGGTAGCGGTAGACGAGTTTGAGGTATTCGGTTTGGTCGAGGCCTTCGTTGTTGCCGGCGGCCTGGTAGCCGTTGGTGACTACGTTACGGGCGAGGGCTCCGAGGAGTTCTTCTGAGGTGAGGTCTGGGGAGAGGGCGGCCATGCGGGAAAAGCTGCGGATGGGGCCGGGGATTTCTGAGAAGCCAGTGGAGACGGCGGCGCGGGTTTGTGTGGAGAAGGAGAGATTGGTGCCGCCTGCGGATTTGTAGGAGGTGAGGTAGCCTTCGGCAGATTTCTTATTGCCGTCCATCAGGGAGAGGACGACGAGGCGCTTGAGGGCCTGGCGTTTGGTGGCGGCGTCTGCGGCGGTGGAGAGTTTTTCGTAGGCAGCGATTGCACCGGGATGGCGGCGGCGTTCGAGGAATTCTGCGTAGGCGATGCCTCCGTCGGCTTTATATTCCTGTTCTGCCGCACGAATGGAGCCTGCGAGCTCAAGATCGCGAGCTTTTCGCAGGTCCGCAGAGAGAACCGTCACTGAGAGTAGTGTGACTGTAAAAAAGAGCGTACAAGTTGACCGCACTTCAGACCTCCATGCCATA
>JAPKYY010000714.1:2154-3738 GCA_026394095.1 Acidobacteriota bacterium
GTGATGTAAATGTATCACTGTTTGGAAGAAGAAATTGTAACCATCTTGTGAATGTTGACCGTCAAAGGCGGACGCGGGCGATTGCTTCGGTAAGAGCGGTCTTATAGATACCGGTATCTGCGCTGTAGGAGAGGATGTCGAAGCCGGCCTGACGCCAGTTTTCGAGCTGTTGCGGGGAGCCGGGCTGGATGCAGGAATGCTTGCCGTGTTTCTTTGCGGCGGCGACGACGGTGCGGAGGGCGGCCTGGAAATCGGGATGGTCGAACTGGGCGGGGATGCCCATGGTGGCGGTGAGGTCGAAGTGGCCGATCCAGAGGATGTCGACGCCGGGGGTGGCGGCGATGGCTTCTGCGTTGGCGAGGCCTTCGGGGGATTCGATCTGACAGATGACGGTGGTGTTGCGGTTGGCGTAGTCGAGGTAATCGACGGTGTTGGGGACGATGTAATCGTTGTGGGCGTGGCTGAGGCCGAGCCCACGGTGGCCGAAGGGCGGGTACTTGGCCGAGTCTACGATGTAGGCGGCTTGTTCGGCGGTTTTGACGTTGGCGACCATGACGCCTAGGGCGCCCGCGTCGAGGCAGCGGGCGATGAAGTGGTATTTGCCTTCGGGGATGCGGACGAAGGGGGCGAAGGTGGTGCCGTGGGTCCAGGCGAGGAGGTAGGCAATCGTAGACAGGTCGTGGCCGGAGTGTTCCATGTCGTAGACGGCGAAGTCGACGCCTGCGGATTCGAGGATGCGGGCGATGCCGCGGGAGTTGAATTCCCAGATCATGTGGCCGACGGGCATGCGGCCTTCGGCGAGGACTTGTTGGAGACGGTTGGGTTTCATTCGTTAATTGGCTTTCCAGTTTTGGAGTTTGGCTTGGAAGATTGGGTTGTCGAGGACGGCTTTGTTTACGATGCCGGTGGGGAGGTTGCCCCGGGAGACGGCGAGGAGGTTGGTGCAGGCTTCGAGGGTGTTGTCGCGGGCGAGTTCTTCGGTCCAGGCCAGGCCGTGGGGGGCGAAGATGACGTTGGGGCAGGTGCGTATGGGGGCTGTGGAGGGGAGGGGTTCGACTTCGAAGACGTCGAGGCCGGCACCGGCGATCCAGCCTTCTTTGAGGGCCTCTACTAGATGAGCTTCGTTGACGATTGGGCCGCGGGCAGTGTTGATGAGGATTGCGGTGGGCTTCATGAGGCGGAGGAGATCGCGGTTGACGAGGCCTTTTGTGGATTCGCTGAGGGAGCAGTGGACGCAGAGGAAGTCTGATTGTTTGAAGAGGGTGGGGAGGTCTACGAGTTCTACGTTGAGACTGGCGGCTTGTTCTGGGGTGGCGAAGGGATCGTGGGCGAGGAGTTTGCCGAAGCCGAGAGAGGCGGACATGCGGAACATCTCGGAGGCTATGTTGCCGAGGCCGATGGAGCCAAGGGTGCGGCCCAGGATGTTGCGGCCGAGGCCGGGGAGGGCTTTGCGCCAGCGCTCGGATTCTACGATTTTGTGTTGGGGGATGAGGTTGAGGGAGGAGGCGAAGATGAGGGCGATGGCGGCTTCTGCTACAGGACGGCGGACGGCGTTGGGGGTGATGGCGAGGATGATGCCGTTTT
>JAPKYY010000140.1 GCA_026394095.1 Acidobacteriota bacterium
CCCTGCTCCATCGAAAGAAGAGATCGACCAGAATCGCCGCGAGATGTGTGCAAATTTCCCAAGAGAATTCTAAAGAAAATCCTGGTCAGGCTGATAGCCCATTCTGATCTGGCACTTCTCGTTGCATTTACCCCCACCCGACTCTGACAACACCACCATTGCTACGATAAAGCCTGACACGATGAAAATAGTAGCTAAGTCCCCCTGCCGCGTAGACCTCGCCGGTGGCACCCTCGATATCTGGCCCCTCTACCTCAACCACGACAACGCGGTCACCGTAAACTTCGCCGTAAACCTCTACACCTCCGCCGAAATCACCACCCGCACCGACTCCCGCATCATCCTTGAAACCCGCGATCTCGGCGGCCGCGAAGAATTCGAAAACATCGACGCCCTCATCAACGCCAAAAAGTACAAACTGCCCCTCCTCGCCCTAGCCCTCCGCTGGTACCGCCCCACCACCGGCCTCCACCTCATCACCAACAGCGAAGCCCCCGCCGGCGCCGGCATCTCCGGCTCCTCCAGCCTCCTCATCACCCTCGGTGCCGCTCTCAACAAGCTCACCAAACGCGGCTACACCATCGAAAAGATCCGCGAAGTCGCCCAGAACATTGAAGCCCAGATCATCCAGGTCCCCACCGGCTGTCAGGACTATTACCCCGCCATGTACGGCCGTGTCAGCGCCGTAGAACTCGGCTGCGCCGGCATCGTCCGCAAAGAAATCCCCCTCGACCACGAAGAACTCGTCAGCCGCGGCATCCTCGTCTACACCGGCAAGCCCCGCAACTCCGGCATCAACAACTGGGAAGTTACAAAATCCTACATCGACGGCGACAAAACCGTCCGCCGCAACTTCGACAAAATCTCCGCCATCTCCAGCGCCATGCGCGCCGCCCTTGAGAAAGCCGACTGGAACGAAGCCGGCCGCCTCCTCCGCGAAGAATGGTCCTTCCGCCGCAAGAACGCCCCCACCATCTCGACAGACCTCCTCGATGCCCTGGCCGAGAAAACCCGCAAAGCCGGAGCCAAAGGCTTTAAGGTCTGCGGAGCCGGCGGCGGCGGTTGCTGCTTCGTCCTCGTAGACAAAGGCGCTAAGCCCAAGGTCAGCGAAGTCATCCAATCCCTCGGTGCCCAGGTCCTCGATTTCAAAGTCGCCCCAGAAGGCGTAAAGGTCAAAGTGAGTGCCTAAGCTCGGCCACACCGGTCTGGCTCTACGAGTCGGGATCTTCATGATCACCGGCATCATCACCCTGCAAATCGTCTCGGCGCTCCTCGCCTGGGCCGGCCTCCTCGTACAAGCCGCCATGGCCGTCTTCGCCTCTGCCGCCGTCGCCAACGCCCTATCCCTGCGAATCTTTGAGCGCGGCGGCCTCTCCGACATCGGCCTCGGCTGGCAACGCAGCACAAACCGCAACCTCCTCTACGGCCTCGCCGGCGGTACTTTAAGTGCCCTCGCCGTCACCGGCCTCCCCGTCCTCGTGGGGCTAGCCACCGTCACAAAGGACCCCACCCGCTCCTTCTCCATCCCCAGCTTCATCTTCGTACTGGCCGTGATGGTCTTCGGCGCCGTAGGCGAAGAGCTACTCTTCCACGGCTACGCCTTCCAGCTTCTGATGCGCAAGCTCGGTGCCTTCCAAACCCTCCTCCCCGTCGGCGTCCTCTTCGCCGCCGCCCACGCAAACAACCTCTCGGCCGGCAACCTCTCCGCCTTCAACACCTTCCTCTGGGGCACCTTCCTCGGCCTCTGCTTCCTCCGCTCGGGCGACCTCTGGCTTCCGATCGGAGTACACTTGGGGTGGAACTGGGCGCTACCTTTACTCGGCGCAAACGTCAGTGGTTTTAAGATGGGTACCACCGGATTGAACCTCAACTGGAATATCGGCCCGCTCTGGAGCGGCGGCGATTACGGCCCCGAAGCCGGCCTCCTCACCACGCTCGTCCTGCCCGTCCTCGGCTGGTGTCTCTACAAAGCACCAATCGAAACCACCATGCCGCAACTCTTCGAAAACGATGAGGACTAATCCATGCGTTACCTGAGCCTCCTTCTCATCCCCGCGCTAGCCTTCAGCGCCAACGAAAAACTCACCCCCGAGCAACGCGTCGAGCTGATCCGTGGCCTCTCCAGCGAATACGCCACCGTCAAGCTCATGCTCCCCCGCTCCAAGTCCGCCCTCGAATACGAAATCGGCGGCAAATTCAACCGCGACAAGTGGGACGAAGCCGCTAAAGAGCGTGGCCCCGCCGCTCGCCCCGGCGACCTCATCCAGATCACCAAAGTCGAAATCGACGACAAACAAATCACCTTCGAGATCAACGGGGGCCTCAAGTCCGGCCGCAAGTGGTACGACGGCGTCTCCGTCGGCACCGGCACCCGTGGCGTCCCCGTCTCAAACCCCTCCGGCACCCCCACCCTCGGCACAGCAATAGTAGTCAAATTCCCCACCGGCGTCCCCCCCGTCGACGCCACCGAAATGAAAAAGCTCTTGAAGTCCCTATTCGATTTTGAGAAGCGCACCTCCACCGAGTCCTACGTCGATTCCCTCCCACCCGAGATCAAGGCCGCCGTCAAAGAAAACCGCGTCATCGAAGGCATGGATAAAGACCAGGTCATCCTCGCCATGGGCAAGCCCCGCCTCAAGAGCCGCGAAACCAACGACGGCGTCGAAACCGAAGACTGGGTCTACGGCAACGCCCCCGGCAAGATCACCTTCCTCACCTTCCAATCAAACAAGGTCACCAAAATCCGCGAGAGTTTCGCCGGTTTAGGCGGCCAGACCGTCCAGGGCCCGCGACCCGTCACGCCGTAGCGATCAGTTATCCTAGAAGAGCACCCCCTAACTCTGAAGGAGAAATTTTCCCTGTGGCAATTAAAGTAGCGATCAACGGCTTTGGCCGTATTGGACGCAATGTATTTCGCGCGGCGCTTGGCAACCCCAACATCGAAATCGTCGCAACCAACGACCTGACCAACAACAAGACCCTCGCCCACCTGCTCAAGTACGACTCGATCCTCGGCGGCATCGGCCAGGAAGTCACCCACGATGACGAGAGCATCACGGTAGGCGGCAAGCGCATCCGTGTATTCGAAACCAAAGACCCCGCTCAGATCGACTGGTCCAGCACCGGCGCAGAAGTCGTTGTCGAATCCACCGGCCGCTTCACCGATCGCGCCGACGCTGCCAAGCACCTGCAGGGCACCGTCAAGAAGGTCATCATCTCGGCCCCGGCCAAGAACGAAGATCTCACCATCGTCCTCGGCGTCAACAACGACATGTACGATGCTTCGAAGCACCACGTAGTATCAAACGCAAGCTGCACCACCAACTGCCTGGGTCCTGTCGCAAAAGTCCTGATGGACAACTTCGGCATCCTCAAGGGCAGCATGACCACCATTCATAGCTATACAAATGATCAGGTGATCCTCGACTTCCCGCACGCCGACCTCCGCCGCAGCCGCGCCGCCGCGATCAACATGATCCCGACCTCCACCGGAGCCGCCAAGGCCATCGGCCTCGTACTCCCCACGCTGAAGGGCAAGCTCGACGGCTACGCCATGCGAGTCCCCACCCCGAACGTATCGGTAGTGGACTTCGTAGCGCTCACCGAGAAGAACACCACCACTGCTGAAGTGAATGCGATGCTCAAGGCAGCAGCCGAAGGCCCCCTCAAGGGCATCCTGGCCTACACCGAAGACGAAGTGGTTTCCAGCGACATGCAGGGCAACCCGAACTCCAGCATCATCGACGCCGGCATGACCAAGGTGTTGGACGGCAACATGGTGAAGGTAGTGAGCTGGTACGACAACGAGTGGGGCTACTCCAACCGAGTTCTCGACTTGATTCCGTTCTTGCTGAAGTAGACTGCAGCATTTTCATTGGCAACCAAGAGGCACCCCATTCGGGTGCCTTTTTCTTTGCCATAAAGCCGAGTTGAAAATCTACCGATGATGATGTGTATGTCGAGAGCTGCAAAAAGAAAACCTGCTATCGAGTTACTCAAAGATTTTATTCAGCAACGCTTTAGGTCAGGTCACCAGTCTTTCTGCTTTGTCGACGCGCAAAAATGGTTCGCAGAACATCACCCGGATCGACCTCAGGAAAGAATCAAAACTAATCTTAAGATATTAAGCACAAACAGCCCATCCCGCCGCTCGCATCCAGTCCACAAACACGGCCATAATTCAATTTTATTCTCTGAGTGCGATCGTTCCCGAACGGTTCAAATTTAGGCAAGAGTTGGTCCTCCAGAGCTACTTGGCAGGAAATCTGCAGTCACTGGAACACGGATTGAATTTACATTCGGATGACGGACATGGGGCAATCGAATTTCCATGCGGCAAACGCAGGATCGATATTCTTGCACGAGATACCAAGAAAAATTGGGTTGTAATTGAACTAAAAGTAGACAAAGCAAAAGCTGATGTAGTCGACCAAATTCAGCACTACATGAAGTGGATAAAGGAAAATGTTGCAGCGCCCAAAGAGCAAGTTCGTGGAATCATCGTTGCTCATAGAGTTTCCAAAGAACTTCGCGATCTGACAAAAGATATCCCGGCGGTCAGCCTCAGAGAATATGAATTCAAGGTCAAGTTGCGGCAAGGCTGAAAACGATTCGGGAATCTGGCAATCCTAAGAGTGAGACCCAATTTAACAACTTTTTTACGCTCTCAAAATTTAATTCAAGGATCGTACAATGTCTGAAGAACATGCCGACGCTGAGAAGCAAAAGTCTTGGGCAGGACGAAAGCGTCGGCAGGGCTTGAGCCCTGCCGTTCAACTTAAACTTGTAGAAAAACAAAAGGGGAAAT
>JAPKYY010000629.1 GCA_026394095.1 Acidobacteriota bacterium
ACCAACACCACGCACACCAAAGGGATGGCCCGGGTTCGGTACCTCAACGATGATGGTTTCAATCATTGGCACGTCGAGAGCTGTGGGCATACGGTAGTCAAGAAAGCTGGAGTTCATCATGCGGCCATCGGTGTTCATGAAGTACTCTTCGTTGAGTGCCCAGCCGATACCCTGGACGCTGCCGCCCTGCATCTGGCCTTCAACATAAGCCGGGTGGATCGCACGTCCCGCATCCTGTACGCAGGTGAAGCGCAGGATGGTGGTCTTGCCGGTTTCGGGGTCGATTTCAATGTCGACAATCGAGCCGGCAAACGAGCCGCCTGCACCACGAGGATCCACCGCCGCGCGGCCAACGATTGGACCACCGGTTTCTGAGATGCGAGCTGCGAGATCTTTAAAGCCGATGGTGTGGCCATTCGACTTATAGATGCCTTCTTCGGCCGTCACAGTATCTGGAGCCACAGCCCAGAGTTTGGCCGCGCGTTCTTTCATCTGGCGCACAACATCCTGAGCGGCTTCATAAGCAGCCCAGCCAGTAGCGAAGGTGGTGCGGGAGCCGCCGGTTACGGCCGTGAAGCCGATCGAGTCTGTATCAACGATCGACGGATGAATGTCCTCAGCCCTGAGACCCAGCACTTCCGCAGCCTGCATGGCAATGGAGGTGCGCGAGCCGCCAATGTCGGTTGAGCCTTCAATCAGATTGACGCTGCCGTCGGCAGTCACATTGAGGGTGCAACTGGAAGGGAAGCCGATATTGAACCAGAAGCCAATGGCGACGCCACGGCCGCGATTGGGGCCGCCGAGGGGCGACTTGTAGTGATCGGAATTCTTCATCGCCTCCAGTACTTCAATGCAGCCAATGCGAGGGTAGCGTGGGCCATCGGCGCGGCGGGTGCCTTCTTTCGCAGCGTTTTTGAGGCGCAATTCGATCGGGTCGATCTTGAGCTTGAGAGCCAGTTCGTCGATTACGGATTCGGTGGCGAAAGCGGAGTTGGGTGCGCCCGGGGCGCGGTAAGCGGCGGTGCTGGGCTTGTTCACCACCACGTCGTAACCATCGATCAGGACGTTCGTAAGATTGTAGGCGGCAAAGGCAGTCATGGCTCCAGGCACTACCATGGCCCCGGGATAAGCGCCCGCTTCAAAGGCAAGGTAGGCCTGGGCAGCAGTGATTGTGCCGTCTTGTTTTGCGCCGATCTTCACCTTCATGTAAGAGCCAGGCGTTGGGCCGGTGGCTTCAAAGACTGCCTGACGTGGCATCAGAATCTTCACCGGGCGGCCAGACTTCTTAGACAGCAGCGCGGCCACCGGTTCGAGGTAAACAGGAATCTTGCCACCAAAGCCGCCACCGATTTCCATCGGCGTAACTTTGATCTGAGACACAGGAATGTCCAGGATGCCGGCGGTTGCGTCGCGAACGACAAACGAACCCTGAGTGCTGCACCAAATGCTGATGCGGCCATCGTTGTTCCCAAGCACGGTTGCGTTGTGGGGTTCGATATCGCCCTGATGTACGGTGGCAGTGTTGAACTCACGCTCAACGACAACGTCGGCTTCGGCAAAGCCTGCCGCAATGTCACCGATCGCGAACTGGATGTGATCGGCAATGTTTGAGACCGTGCCGCTGTCTTTGCCGAG
>JAPKYY010000069.1 GCA_026394095.1 Acidobacteriota bacterium
GCATGCCGTGGCTCATACCAACGAGTGTGAGCATCAGATTGACCTGAATGGCGATGGCGAAAACTACCAGGAGTGTCCGGATGGGCCTGTGCTTCAGGTTTTCAAGGACAAGTTTGTTCGTCAATTCTTAATTGTAGCCCGTGAGGTGAGCACCCAGAGAAAAAATGGTCCGCCGAGAAGTGCCGTAATCACTCCCACAGGCAATTCTGCAGGGGCAAACACGGTTCGTCCAATCGCATCGCAAACAGCCAGAAACGCCCCACCCAGCAGAAATGAGGTGGGCAGCAGCAGCCTGTGATCCGGCCCAATCAACATGCGAAGTGCATGGGGCACAATCAGACCGGCAAAGCCAATCGGGCCAGTAATCGCAGTAACCGATCCAGCCAGAATCGAACCCGCCGCATAACCCAGCCTCAAGCTCGAGCGCGTATCCAGGCCCTTCGCCGAAGCCCACCCCTCGCCCACTGCCAGTAGATTCCAGTGTTGGGAGCGCCAGATCAGCACGACGGCGGCAGGCAAAACGAAAAGGGAAAGCAAGCCAAGCGTGCGATATTCCACCGCATCCACTCCCCCCATCAGCCAGCGCGTAATCGCCAGACTCCTTCCCAGCGAGGTCACACTCTGAAGAAACAACATGATCGCCACGCACATCGAATTGATCGTGATGCCAGCCAGCAAAAGCGTAAAACTGGATACATTGCGCCCGCTGCTCGACAGCCCGACAACGATCATCAACACAATTCCAGCACCCAGCAAAGACGCAGTCCAAAGCCCACCGAGCCGCGCTGAATCAGCCCAGCCAAAACAAATAGCCACAACAGCCCCAAGACTGGCCCCACTCGACACGCCAAGCGTATCGGGAGTAGCCAGTGCATCCCGCATCAAGGCCTGAAACAAAACACCGGCGCTAGCCAAAGCCCCACCTGCCAGCAGAGCCAGGAGCACTCGAGGCAAGCGTGCCAACCAGAAAATCTGAGCCTCAAGCGAGCCTTCTGTGAAGATCTTTGAGAAATCCAGCGGTGTTGGGCCAATCAACGGGCAGATCAACAGCGCTGCAATCGAAATCAGGATACTCGCGCCAAGTACGCTCCAGTAGCGGCTCATCTGCGCGTGGCCCCCGGCTGCAGCACCACCGGAGGCCGCCCCTCAACGGCCATCACCTCCAGCGGCACACCAAATACTTCCAGCAACAAAGCTTCATTTGAAAGCTCGGCCGGTGGCCCGGCAGCAGCCACACGGCCATTCTTCAGCAGAATGATCCGCGAAGCCCAGGCTGCCGCAAGATTCCAGTCGTGTGTCACGGCAACGATCAGATAGCCTTGCGCAGTCAGCCGCTTGAGCGCTTCAAACAATTCCATCTGGTGCCGCACATCGAGAAATGCAGCCGACTCATCCAGCAACAGCACACAAGGCTGTTGTGCGAGAGCACTGGCCACCAACACCCGTTGCTTCTCTCCGCTAGACAGATTGCGATAGTCACGCTTGCGCAAAGGCTGGCAATCCATTACCGCCAGGGCACCGTCCACCTGTGCCCAGTCTTCTGTGCCCTCAAACCAGGCATCCATGTGAGGCGCGCGTCCCATCATCACCACTTGCTCAACGCTATAGCCAAAGGGAAGGTCGAGCATCGGCTCCACCATCGCCACCTGTCTTGCCATCTCACGCCGCCCGATCTTTGTGATCGACTTCCCACCCAGCAATACTTCGCCTGCACTTACAGTTTCAATACCGGCAAGCGCCCTCAGCAGCGTACTCTTCCCTGCCCCGTTCGGCCCCAGAATTACAACCAGCTCACCAGCGAAAAGCTCGAGCTGGATCTCCGAAATCAGAGCACGCCCATCCTTCACTACGGCGAGATCGCGAACCTGATAGACGGGCCTCACTTGCCGCTGCCCCCGTGCAGCATTTCATAGAAGCGCTCAGCCGCATCGGCAAAGCGTGGCCCCGGCACAACATAGATGTTGTCATTGAGCGGGAAAACCTTCTTGCCGCGCACGGCCTTCAGCATCGGCATCTTCGCCCACACACTCAAAACATCTTCGCGATATTTGCCCTGCTCCATGCCTTCGTGTACCGAATCACCCATCTCAAAGATCACCTCAGGATCACGAGCCAACAACTGCTCGATCGAAACCTTGGGATACATCGCGGGTGAGTCGGCAAAAATATTGTCACCACCAGACAATCGCATTAACTCATCGAGGTAACTCTTGGGGCCAACCGCCACCATCCCCTCAAGCCGCTGCGGCGTGCGCCCCACCAGGAAAGTAACCCGCCGGCGCTGCTTCACCTTGGCCTGCACGGCAGCCAGACGCTTCTCAAGATTAGCCCTCAGCGCAGCGGCACGGGCCCTGCGATTGGTTTCTACTCCCAGCCGGTCGATTGCAGAAAGAATCCCAGGGAGTGTCTCAAGGTCGAGTTCTTCCACACGCAAGCCAATGGCTTCCAGCCGCTGCTTCAGCCGCACGGGATTTTTGATGATCAACACCAGATCAGGACGCAGCGCAGTAATGGCTTCCAGATTCGGCTGCAAAAAAGATCCCACCTTGGGCTTGCCCACTGCCGCAGCCGGATAACGGCAATAGTCGCTCACCCCAACCGTGCGCTCACCCAATCCGAGTTCGAAGAGTATCTCGGTAAGCCCGGGCACCGTGCTGACGATGCGCTGAGGCTCGGCAAACAGGGACAAACTAGCGAGTAAAAACAGAAAAAGGAAAGGCAATCTAATGTTGAGTCTAGCAACCCAATCGCGCTGCCTTTGCGACAATGGGGAGAGATGATTGAACATTTGCGACCCGGCGTCCACGCCAACGACGCCCGAGTCGTCCTTTTTGACTTTGATGGCACTATTTCTCTGATTCGTACCGGTTGGGTGAACGTGATGGTGCCCCAGATGGTTGAGATCCTCGCTCAACTCAAGACAGGCGAATCTGAAGCCGACCTGAAGACTCTCGTTGAAGAATTCGTCGCTCGCCTTACGGGTAAAGAGACGATTTACCAGATGATGGAGCTCGCCGAGCAGATCCGCCTGCGTGGCGGCCAGCCTGAAGACCCAAAGGTCTATAAAAAGATGTACCTCGATGCACTGCATGAAGTGATCAAAGACAGACTCGATGATTTGCGCGAAGGCCGCACAAATCCAGACGCTCACATGGTGCCAGGATCACGGGCCCTTCTCGAAGACCTGAAAGCTCGCGGCCTCAAGCTCTATCTGGCCAGCGGTACCGATCACGAAAATGTCGTAGAAGAAGCCAAGCTCCTCAACGTCTACGATTAGTAGTCAAACAGGCAGGCGGCGTCGCCGTCGGAGTCGCCTCAGACGAGCCAGCCTGCATCAAGGTCGACGCCTGGAAGCGAGACCGTCTTGCTGGCGTCGGTGCAGACTTCATCGTGGCCAACTACTCCAACATGGATCAGTTGCGCTCCGCACTCTTCCCCGCCTGAAGGCTCTTCGACATGAGTTCCAAGTACCGAATCTTCGACCGCAGCGCCTTGCGGATCCTTCCTCTGGCCGAACGAAAGCATGATCTGGAGATCTCCAATTGGCTGAGCCTCGATAGTGAGACTCCAGCCTTTGAACACCCTGACCTGAAGGTGCTGGCCGATCGCATCCGCGCGGCTCGAGCCCAGAACCGGGCCGTCATCCTGATCATGGGTGCCCACGTCCTGCGTGCCGGCGTCAACCGCCATCTCATCGACATGATCGAACGCGGCTGGATCAGCCACATCGCCTTCAATGGCGCGGGCGCCATCCACGACTATGAACTCGCACGCATCGGTGCCACCACCGAAAGCGTTGCCCGTTACATCCGCGAAGGCCAGTTTTGCCTATGGCAGGAAACGGGCGAACTCAACGACTGGATTCGCGAAGCCGCCAGCCTCGACCTGGGCTTGGGCGAATACATTGGCCGCCGTATCGCTGAGTCTGACTATC
>JAPKYY010000314.1 GCA_026394095.1 Acidobacteriota bacterium
GCTAGCCAAACACTACAACCTACCACCCGTCCAGGGAGCAGCCCTGCGCAAAATCAGCCTCCCCAAAGACAGCCCGCTAGGCGGCCTCCTCACCCAAGCCGCAATTCTAAAGGTCACCTCCAATGGCGCCAGCACCTCCCCCGTCATCCGGGGAGCCTGGGCAATGGACCGCCTCCTCGGCCCACCCCCGCCACCTCCACCCCCTGGCGTCCCAGCCGTCGAACCCGACATCCGAGGCGCCAAATCTATCCGCGACATCCTCGCCCTCCACACCAAATCCCCAACCTGCGCCGCCTGCCACGCCACCTTCGATCCCGTCGGTCTGGCCCTCGAAAACTTCGACGTCATGGGGGCCTGGCGCACCCACTATCGCGGCCTCGAACAAGGCGAACGCGTTACCGGAATCGACAGAGCCGGCCATGACTTCTCCTACACCCTCTCCTCCAAAGTCGACCCCAGCGGCCAACTATCCGACGGCCGCACCTTCAAAGACATCCGCGAACTCAAAGCACTCCTCGCCGCCAACCCCCGCCAGCTAGCCAAAAACTTCCTCGAGCAACTCACCATCTACTCCACCGGCGCACCCGTCCGCTTTTCCGACCGAAAAGAAATCGACAAGATCCTCGACGCCACCAAGCCCAATGACTACCGCGCCAAAGACCTCCTCTTAGGGCTAATAAGAAGTCCCATCTTCCAAGGCCAACCATGACCACCCTACCCAGAAGAACTTTACTCAAAGGCCTAGGCGCAACCCTCGCCCTACCAGTGCTGGAGTGCATGTCCGTCACGCCCCCCAGGCGCATGCTCATCATCGCGAACAACCTCGGCGTCCTCCCCAAACTCTTCTTCCCCACCACCACCGGCCGCAACTACCAGCTCTCCACCTACCTCGAACACTTGAGCAATCACCGCAACGACTTCACCGTCTTCAGCGGACTCTCCCACCCCGGCGTCACCGGCGGCCACAGCACCGACAACTGCTTCCTAACCGCCGCCCGCGGTGCCTTCAAAGCCGGCTTCCGCAACCAGATCTCGCTAGACCAGCTAGCCGCCGAAAAGCTAGGCCAGGCCACCCGCTTCCCCTCGCTCAACCTCGGCGTCAACATCGAAAAAGCAAACCGCAGCCTCTCCTGGACCCGCGACGGTGTCCTCCTCCCAGCCGAAGACAGCCCAGCCGCCCTCTACAAAATGCTCTTCGTCAAGGGCAATCAGCAAGCCGTCCAGCAACAGCTCCACAAGCTAGAGGAACGAGGCAGCATCCTAGACACCCTGCAAGACCAAACCGGCCGCCTCAACCACCAACTAGGCGCAACCGACAAAGCCCGCCTCGATCAGTACATGACGTCAATTCGCGACGTAGAGCAACGCCTCACCGCCGCCCGCCAGTGGGAACTCCGCCCCAAGCCCAAAACAAACCAACCCCCACCCACCGACATTGACGACAAGAAATGCGTCTTCGACAAATTCGAACTGATGTTATCGATGGTGCAGCTAGCGCTGGAATCCGACTCCACCAGAATCATTACCCTGATGGTAGACACCTTCATGACCCCGATCTTCAAGATCGACGGCGAGCACACCTCCACCGACGGCTATCACAACCTCACCCACCACAGCCAGGCCCCAGAGAAGGTAAAGCAGCTGGAACAAGCCGACCGCCAGCAACTAAAGATCCTAAACACCCACCTGACTAACCTGGCCGACACCAAAGAAAACGGCCAGCGATTACTAGACCAAACGATGGTCCTCTACGGCAGCAGCATGGGCGACGCGAACATCCACGACAACACCAACCTGCCGATCATCCTCGCCGGAGGAGGCTTCAAGCACGGCCAGCACATCGCCTTCAAGAGAGACAACAACGCCCCCCTCTCCAACCTCTACCTCTCCATGCTCCACAGACTAGGAATCGAAACCAACTCCTTCGGCACCAGCACCTCCACCCTCACCGGCCTCGAATAGGCACACCCCGCAACAACAAAATATACTCAGAAGCCTCAGAAATGTCGTTGTGCCCCACACCCTCCACAACATGCAAGGAGGCCATCCCCGGCCTGAACTTCTCAAGCAATCCCTGAGTCCTCGCCATCGGGATCACTTCATCCCGCGCAGCCGCAACAATCAACGTAGGCGCATCCAGCGTCTGCACATATTTTGAAGACTCATACTTGTCCCGCAGCAGCCACCGCACGGGAAAATATCGAAACTTCTCCGCCGCCACCGCCTCCACACTGTCAAACGGAGTCACCAGCACCAGCCGCTCCACCTTCCTCACACTGGCTAGATACGCTGCCACCCCGCTACCCAGACTCCGCC
>JAPKYY010000092.1 GCA_026394095.1 Acidobacteriota bacterium
CGTGGGTGGTGAAGCTGTCTGAGACCGACGTGGTTGCCTACACGCCACAGTGTACGCACCTCGGTTGCGCCTATCGCTATGAGGAGAGCAAGAACGAGTTTGTTTGCCCGTGCCACTCGACGAATTTTTCGATTGAGGGGAAGGTACTGAATGGGCCGGCGCCGCGGGATCTGGATCGTTATCCGGTGAAGGTGCAGGGGTCGCGGTTGCTGATTGGCACGATTGAGAGTGCGAAGCCGGTGGACGGAAAGAAGAAGGCTTAAGTATGCGTGCGTTGCTTGAGTGGATTGAAGACCGGACGGGGTTGATTTCGACCGTTGAACACTTCATGAATGAAGAGATTCCGGCGAGTTCTGGATGGCATCAGGTGTTTGGGTCTGTGGCGATGTTTCTGTTTCTGGTGCAGGCCTTTACCGGGATCATGCTGGGGCTGAATTATGGGCCGACACCGGGGGAAGCGCATAACAGCTTGCGCTACATCATGACGGAGTTGAGTGGAGGCGCGCTGATTCGCGGGCTGCATCATTGGGGTGCCTCGGCGATGGTGATCGTGGTGGTTCTGCATATGGTTCAGGTCTTTGTCTGGGGGGCTTATAAGAAGCCTCGCGAGGCGACCTGGCTGGCTGGGGTGGTGTTGTTGCTGTTTACGCTTGCCTTTGCGTTGACCGGGTATTTGTTGCCCTGGGATAACCGGGCTTATTGGGGCACGGTTGTGACAACGCAGATTGCGGCCGGGGTGCCCGTGATGGGGCCTTATGTGTTGCGGCTGATGGGCGCTGAGGACGGCGTGGGTGTGGTTACGTTTGCGCGGTTTTATGCGGCGCATGTGTTGATTCTGCCTGCAGTGACGTTTCTGTTAATTGTGTTTCACGTTTATCTGGTGAGGCGGCATGGGGTGGCACCGGTTCCGGGTGATGAGGTGTTGCCGAAGCAGAAGTTTTATCCGAAGCAGGTGTTCAAGGATACGTTTGCGATCTTTGCTGTGTTTGCGACTTTGTTTACGCTGGCGATTGTGGCGAAGGCGCCGCTGGGGCGGTTGGCTGACCCGACCGATACTACGTTTATTCCGAGGCCGGAGTGGTACTTCCAGTTTCTGTTTCAGTTGCTGAAGTATTGTGAGGGTCCGCTGGAGTTGTTTGCGACGGTTGTTTTGCCGGGGCTGGCTGTTGGTGGATTGCTGGCGGTGCCGTTTCTGGACCGCGCGCCGATGCTGAAAGTTACCAAGCGGACTACGGCTTTTGCGGTTGTGTTTTTGTGTGCGGTTGGTTGGGGCGGGTTGACGGCGGCGGCGATTGTTGAGACTCCGAAGGAGGCGGCACTGGCTGAGGCGATGGGGCCGATGGATTGGGTGGAGTTGACGCCGATTGAGATGGCTGGTGTTGGTTATTTTCAGAAAGAGAAGTGTGGGAATTGCCATACGCTGGGTTTGGCGGATGAAGGCAAGCCCGGGCCGAATATGGGTACCGGTGGTGTGTCTCATGATGTGGCCTGGATGGTGGCGCATTTCAAGAAGCCGGGCGTGCCTATTGCGATGATGTCGCTGAAGGCCAATGAGATGAATGCGCTGGCTTCGTTTTTGATTAAGCTGACGCCGCAGAATGCGGTGAAGATGAGTGAGGTGCCGGCGTTTGCGTGGCAGGGCGCGCTGGTGTATCAGAAGAATCAGTGCGGGGTTTGCCATCAGGTGAATGGGGCGGGTATGAATAACGGGCCGCCACTCAATGGGTTGGCCAAGCGGCGGAAGGCGGATTGGGTGAAGGATCACTTTAAGGACCCGCAGAAGTACGACGCGGATTCGACGATGCCTTCTTATAAGTTCAGCGCGGCGGATGAAGAGGCGATTACGGCGTATTTGCTGGCGCTGCCCTAGAGCTGGCTGCGGATGGACTCGTCTTTGATCTTGTCGTCTGCGACAAGCAACATTGCTTTGCTTAGGATGAGCGATAGGACTGTGTCGCCTTCGAAGGGGAGTGGCAACTTGGCAGCTTTGTCGCCGGGGCCCTGGACGATGCAGAGGTAGCAGCTAGTATCGTGGATCATGCTGTTGCCGCTGCCGAGGTGGATACGGTATTCGTGCAGTTTGCCTTTTACGTGCAGGAAGTGGCCTTCGATGCGGCAGTGGTTGGCTATGGCCAGTTTGGGGAGGAGCTTCGCGAGGATTGTCTTGCGGTTTTCTGCGGCGGTGGAGAGGTCTCCGAAGGCGGTGCGGTGCCAGTAGTCGAGGTGCGTGTTGTTCTGGTTGGGCCAGGTGGGGTCGCTGGCAATGCTGGTGACGCCAATGAAGAGATCAACGTCGCGGAGCACTTCTGTGAAGATTCGCGGGGGGATGGTGTCGAGAGACTGGGGTTGGCCGTCTTTGTTGCGGAAGCTGAGGCTGCTGGTGGCGACCAGCAGGTAGATGGCGTGGGCTGAGGTTTCGTCTTCGTTGGGTGGGAAGCCGACTTCGAGCTGGGCCTCGAGATTGTAGGCGGGGAGCTTGAGGGTGGGGTTGTTGTGGGAATCCCATTTGCCCATGAGATTGAAGTTCCAGCCTCGCTCGCGGCAGAGGGCGGCGAATTGGTGCTGGCGGACGAGGTGGGCTGAGAAGCGGTTGGAGATTGGGTTGGTGGCGCGTTCGGCGTCCGTTAGCAGGTAGACTTCGCGGTGGGCTTGCTTGAAGGGCTGTACTATTTGATGGTCTTCGAGCCAGGCTCGCCAGCTTAAGGTTGTCTGGATGTCGGCCTCGATTGGGTGCCAGAGTTTGACTCTTGTGGCTTCTGTGGTTGAGACGGGTTGGTTGGCCCAATCGATGAGCTGGCCGTTGTGCCAGATGGCGGTTTGATTGTCGAATTGCCAGATGAGGTTGTGCGCGAATTGGCTGGTGAGCGGGTGATCGATGTACCACTCGTGCCATTGATGGAAGGCTGTAGTGTTGGGGGAGCTGAGGAGGCGCTCGAGTCTTACTCGCTGGGCGGCGAGGAGAGCTTTTAGATCTTTGGGGCTGAGATCTTCGCCTGAGGGGACGGACATGGCTTCGAGGTCTTCGCGGGAGACGTTGTTTTGGATCGCGGCTTCTGTGAGGGATTTTTCGATGAGGCGGAGAGCGACGTCGTATTTGACTTTGGTGGAGAGGCGGCTGAGTTGGGCTACGGCGTCGAGGCCAGGCATGATGGCGAGGGCGTTGACGCAGGCGTTGCCGGCCTTTTGGGAGACAGCGCCGATTTGCGGGATCTTGCGGAAGCAAGCGAGGGCGAAGTCTGCGATGGCGGGGCAGAGGGTGGCGTCGCCGGAGGCGCCGATGGCCCAGACAAGGCCTTTCTGGAAGTCTGCATCGGCATCGTTGACCTGAATGCCGGTTTGGCCGGGGGTGGGGCCGAGGGCGAGCCAGGCTAGGGCGCTTGCGTCGAAGCGGGCTTTACCGAGATTGTGGATGAGGGTGGCGGCTTCAGTTTGCCACTTGCGTGGGGCGCTGCTTTGGGTGAGGGTGAGGAAGTGGCGGAAGAGGGGGTGCCAGTCTGGGCCGAAGGAGGGGCTTGCGAAGACGAGGTTAGACCAGGGGCCGGCGGGGACTAGCGGGGTTTCGGTTGGTTCGGGTTTGCCGGAGACGAGTTGGTCGATGCGCTGGTGGAGGTCGTTCATCTCGGTGCTGCCGAGCCACTCGTCGATCATGTGGCGGAGCTTGAGCAGGGCTTGCTGGATGGACGGGGTGATGGGGGATGCTTCAAGGGCGGTGAAGAGGGCTTTGAGTGGGAAGACCTGACGCGGGATGGAGACCTTTTCGATCAGGCGGAGGGAGTTGTCTTCGTCGAGCGGGAGCTTGCCGCGGAGGAGTTTTGCGGTGGCTCCTTTGATGGCGAATTGAAGGGCGAAAGAGTCTGAGTTTGGGATTGCGTCGAGGGCGTCGAGTACGAAGTGGATGCGCTCTGCGGGCGGGAGTTTTTCGATGCGCTTGAGGGGTTCTTCGATTACTTTGAGCGCGGCCCGTTCGCTGTCGGTGAAGGGTTGGGCGGCGAGGAGAGTGCGGAATTCTTCGATGACCGGGTTCATGGCTAGCCTCCGATGAGTGGGGTGAGTTTGAGGAATTGGATGGGTTCGCCGAGATTGAGGGGGCGTCGAGATCGGTGATTTGACGGTCTCCCGCGAGGACGAGGAAGCCGTTGCGGGTGAAGGCGTCGCAGGCCTGGGTGAACTGGCGTTCTGCGTCGAGGGGACGTTTGTGGGTGAGGCGGAAGCCGTTGAGGATTTGTTCGGATTCTTCGGGTTGGACGAGGCCGGTGAAGACTTCCGGGAGGTGCTGATTGTGGGTTGCGACTTCGTGATGGATGCGGGCGCGGAGGAGGTCGCGGAGGGTGGGGGCGTCTTGCGGCACCAGGATTTTTGCGAGGGGCGAGGACGGATCCTGGATCTCGATCAACACAGGCATGGGGGAGGGATCGGCAGAATGCGGTTCAAAAATGAGACTGCAGATACGGTTTGGAGGACGTATTGGGCTGCGTTTTTGGTTAAGCCGTTTCGCCAGGCCTTGGAATGAGCACTGCAACTGCATCCTTCATTGCGGGGTCCCCCGCTAGTTGATCGAAACTGGAAGGCGGTGGGATCTCCAGTCCATCTTCGAGCATGCCTTTAATGTGAAACTGAAGGGCTTCTATGGCCATTGTGCGGGCTTCATCGAGTGTGTTTCCGGCGCTGATGCAGCCTGGGAAATCCGGGAAACTGACACCGAAGTCGGACTTGGGTTCCTTGTGGAGGTATGCGATGTAGTCCATTGCAGGATTGAGTTCTTTCACCTGAGGCTCAAGCTGGATTGCTTATCAATGCTCTTGGGATCTCTCATTCATCGGGCGTTTCGAGATGCCATTGCATTTCTTCGCCAAGATCTGAAAAGCACTTCTCGCAAATCCAATGCTTGCTCGCACCGAGTTCGTGCTTGTAGAAAGTCACGTAACCGTCGTGTTGGATATCTGGAGCGTCCCATTCTGCAAACTTGGCCCAACAACAAGAACAGTGGTCATGATCATTATTACCATTGGCTGGGGCCAGCCAGCGCTGCTTTGCAAGGGTTGCCCCTTTCAGCAAGCGTGCATTGTCAATACGTCAGGTGCTACCGAATCAAGTTAAGGAAGGCGCTAAAAAGGAGTCGGCGGATGTCAAGAAACCCGGGGTGGAGTTTCAAGGCATCCGCCTTCGTAACGGGGATATGTAATGAAGTCGATGTTCGGGGCGGCTTCGTTACTGGTTCTCGAAAATAATTATCGGATTGATTTGAACTCTGCCCAGGGCTGGCTCGGCATATCTTTTAGTACGTCTTTCTGATAGCCGAATTCGGGGTGAGCCTTGAGGAAGTCGGCGGCTTTGAAGTCTGGGCCGCATTGGGGGCCGTAGGCTGCAGAAAGAGCCATCCGGTCGATCATGCTGGAATCGGCGGCTTTGTTTTGAACCGCTCCTGCCGGGCCGAAGGGGGGCTGCCAGCCGGCGCTGCCTCTTGCCGAGAGATCGATGCGGCCGCAGAGGCTTCGCTCGCTCGGGATGTCATTTTTGTCGAAAGAATCTTTGCCGTCTGCCATGAATCGCTGGGCTAGCTTGATGTCGATTGTGCCCTTGTTCTCCTCTAGAATCGCTTCCCAGCGGACCTTGCGGGCCATTGCGGAATTCGAAAGGTCTTTGGCGTCGAAGCCAGCGGTTTCTTCAGTGAGGAGATTCGGGTTGATCGGGAAGTTGGAGCCGGCGTAGTAGCCGTCGCGGGTTCTCTCGAGCGTTACGTTCTTGAGGCCGAGCTCGAGGCGGGCGATTTCGTTTGTTTTGTTGTCGCCGATCAGCCAGGTGTTGGCGTAGCCGCCGTTGTTGCCATCTTTGAAAATGGCTGTGACTTCGTCGATGGATTTGCCGTATTGCAGGGCTTTGCGGGCTCGGACAAATTCCGGAATGCCTTTTTCGTCAAAGCCCTGGAAGCCGGTGATGGTGGTTTCGCTGATTACGATGCCGGAGGTATTGATGCCGAAGTCGTCGCCGGAGTGGATGAGGCCGGGGTAGCCGTCCATGATCATGTGCATGCCGTCTTTGGGCTGGATGTCGAAGATGATGTTCCAGCGCTCGCCGATGGCGTAGTCGACCCAGGCGTTGTGGGCGATGACGATTTTGCCGTTCTTGGTGTACTTGCCGGTGGCGATGAAAGCAGAGCAGTGCTCGGGGGCGACGGCGGCGGGAGGGTTGGGGACGCCGTGCTTTTTGTTGTAAGCAGGGACGTAATACCAGGCGAGTTCCATCCAGCCGTTGAGGGCGACTACGTCCCAGAGGTCGAGCTTGGAGCCCTTCTCTTTTAGGCCTTCGGCGATGCCTTCGAGCTCTTCCCGGTACTGGGTTTCGACCTTGGGCCAGAGAATATTTTTGCCGGCATCGCGGTAAAAGGACCAATCTCTTTTGGTGTCGTGGACGATGATGGTTTGGATCGCCTTGAGGCCGTCGGCGATCTCGGCGGAGAGAATTCGACCGTGTTGGCGGCCCATTTCACGCGGGGAACCGGCGAGTTGGACCTGAATCCAGCCCTTCTTTTCACTGCGTGCGGGGGCAGCAGGGAGGAGTACGGCGGAAATAGCCAGTACAAGAATCGCTCGAATTGCTTTCATTACCCCAGCATAGCTCTGCTAGAATCGGAATCGAATCCAATGGACGTAAGAGAAAAAGTTAAACAGATCATTGTCGAGCAGCTCGGTGTGGACGAGGCTCAGGTAGACGACACGGCAAGTTTCGTGGACGACCTCGGCGCGGACTCCCTCGACATCGTGGAATTAGTCATGGCATTTGAAGAAGCCTTCGGCATCGACGTGCCAGATGAAGATGCTGAAAAGCTCACGACGGTTAAGGCCGCCATCGAGTACATCGACACCAAAAAGAAAAAGTAAAATAGGCGGTTCCCCTTGCCACGACGTGTTGTAGTTACTGGTATTGGGTTGATCTGCTCCGTTGGCAACGAAACCGAAGCGGTTTGGACGGCCATCAAAGAGGGCAAGAACGGCATTGCCCGGATTACCCTCTTTGACCCCGTCAATCACCCTTCGAAGATTGCCGGCGAAGTGAAGAATTTCGACCCCACAGCCTTCATCGACAAAAAAGAAGTCAAGAAGATGGGGCGCTTTATGCATTTCGCGATTGCCGCAACGGACAACGCGCTGGCAATGAGCGGCCTCAAGATCACCCCCGATAACGCCGACAGGATTGGTGTGTATATCGGGAGTGGGATTGGCGGCTTCGAAGTGATCGAACGCGAACACGAGAAGTTGCTGGCCGGGGGGCCGAGTAAAGTTTCCCCCTTCTTTATCCCCGCTTCGATTGTGAATCTGGCTGCGGGCCAGGTTTCGATTCGTACTGGGGCCAAGGGGCCGAATTCTGCTGTTGCTACGGCTTGCACTTCGGGTGCGCATGGTGTGGGTGATTCTTATCGCCTCATCCAGCATGGCTATGCGGATGCGATGATTGCCGGTGGCTCTGAAGCGGCTTGTACGCCACTGAGTGTCGCTGGCTTCTCCGCGATGCGTGCTCTGTCTACTCGTAACGATGACCCGGAACGTGCTTCGCGACCGTGGGACAAAGACCGTGACGGCTTTGTTGTTGGCGAAGGCTCAGGAATCTTGATTCTCGAAGAGCTGGAGCATGCCAAGGCTCGCGGTGCGAATATTCTGGCCGAAGTGATTGGCTATGGAATGTCGGGCGATGCGTATCATATGGCTTCTCCGAGCGAGGATGGCGATGGTGCACGGCGGGTGATGCTGAATGCGATGAAGGATGCCGGTATTGGCCCTGAGTCGATTGATTACATCAATGCCCATGCGACTTCAACTTCTGCCGGTGACGTGATTGAGACGCGTGCTTTCAAGGCAGCGATGGGCGAGCGGGCTTATCAGATTCCGGTGTCTTCGACCAAGGCGCAGACGGGTCACCTTTTGGGTGGAGCTGGTGCGCTAGAGGCGGGCATTTGCGTGATGGCGATTCGGGATCAGATTGCTCCGGGAACGATGAATCTGGAGAACCCGGATGAGGGTTGTGATCTTGATTACATCCCGAATGCACCGAGACCGATGAAGCTTGATACGGTGCTATCGAATTCATTTGGATTTGGCGGCACCAACGGGTGCCTGATCTTCAAGCGCTACGCTGAATAGTATGAAGATCCTTGTCGCGATCAAGCAGGTTCCTGCTCGCGATTCTCTGTTGACCGCCGCTGCCTCGGGCAAGTGGATCGACGAGTCAAACCTCGAATACGAAATCAATGAGCCGGATGCGTATGCGCTGGAAGAAGCGTTGCAGCTGAAGGAAGTGCATGGCGGGGAAGTTGTGGCGCTTTGCGCCGGGCCGGACCGTGCGAGTGCCACTATTCGTGAGGCCCTGGCTAAGGGTGCAGACCGGGCGATTCATATTGCGGTGGACGATATCGTGGAGTGGGATACCCTTGCCACAGCAAAGTTGCTGGCTGCTGCGGTAAAGACCGAAGCGCCGGATCTGGTGTTGACGGGCTTGCAATCCGACGACGTAGGCGCGGGACAGGCTGGCGTGGTGATGGCGGAATTGCTTGGGCTGCCGCATGCCACGATCATCATGCAGGTGGATATCGAGGGCGGAATGTTGCGGGTGAAGCGTGAGCTTGAGGATGGATGGTTTCAGCATGTGGGGATGCCGCTGCCGGCGGTGCTGACGATTCAATCGGGCATCAAGAAGTTGCGCTATGCGACGCTGATGGGAATCAAAAAAGCCAAGACGAAGGAAGTGAAGTCGCTGACGCCTGGGGATCTGGGTGTGTCGCGCATAGCTTCTTATGAGCTGGTGGGTGTGACGCTGCCGCAGAAATCGAAGCAGACTCAGATGCTCAAGACGGTGGCGGAGTTGGTAGAGAAGCTCAAGAACGAGGTGCATGTACTGTGAGCGGAATTCTGGCTGTACTTGAGGCGGGGAATAAACTTTCGATCGAGACCATGGTTGCGGCGATGGATCTTGGGGCCAAGCTCGGTTTGAGCGTGCATAGTGTGGAGCCCGATGGTGTTTACACTGCCGACGGCTTTACCGATGGCTTGGCCGATTTAATTCGGGCAAAACAATTTCAGGTGGTTCTGTTTCCGCATACTTATCAGGTGCGGGATTTTGCTCCGAAGCTGGCGACTCGTTTCGACCGTGCGTTCATTTCAGATGTGATCCGGTTGCGGGTGGATGGCGGGGTGTTGTTTGTGACGCGGCAGTTGTTTCAGGGCAAGATGAATGCCGAGATACAGCCGCTGGGTGAGCCGGTGTTTCTGTCGTTGCAGGCTGGGGCTTACCGGGGAGGAGCGGGCGGGAGTATCCAAGTTGAGACGATGCCCGCCGCCAGCGCTGCGCCGAGACAGAAGCCGGAAGAGAAGTTTCGCGAGGCGGCTCGCGCAGTGGATTTGAGTGCGGCACCGATTATTGTGAGTGTGGGCCGTGGCATCAAGGAAAAAGAAAATCTCTCGTTGATCGAGGATCTGGCGGGGGCGCTGGGGGCGGAGATTGCGGCGTCGAGGCCGATTTGCGATAACGGCTGGTTGCCGATGGAGCGCCAGGTGGGGAGTAGCGGGCAGACGGTGGCACCCAAGCTTTATGTTGCCGTTGGGCTGTCGGGCGCGATTCAGCATCTTGTGGGGATGCAGGGCGCAAAGACGGTTGTGGCGATCAACAAAGATGAGAATGCGCCGATTTTTGAAGTGGCCGATTACGGGATGTGCGCGGATCTGTTTGAGGTGCTGCCGGCTCTGACGGCGGCGATTCGCGCAGCTAAGGGGTAAGTTATGCATTTGCTTGTTTGCCTGCTTTTGGCGGGGCTGGGTCTGTTTGGCCAGTCTGCTACTTTGACTGTCAACGTCAAAGGGTTCGGAAGCGATAAGGGCTCGGCTATGGCTGCGCTCTATGACGATGCGGGGGCTTATCCGACGAAGGAAGCAAAGTCCAAGGACAAGCAGATGGTGAAGATTGTGCAGGGAGTTGCTGTTTTCACTTTTAAGGGTGTTGCGCCTGGGACTTATGCGGTGGCCGTGTATCACGATGAAAACGGGAACGGCAAGATGGATACGAACTTTATTGGGATCCCGAAGGAGAAGACCGGGGCTTCCAATGATGCCAAGGGCAAGATGGGGCCGCCGAAGTTTCAGGATGCCAAGTTTGTGGTGAGCGGGGATCTGGCGATTTCGATCACGATGCAGTAGGCGGCTAGAGCCGTTTGTGCCGCTCAAAGACGGCGACAGGATCGTCGCCGCGCGCGAATTCTACGCGTGCTATGTCTTCGATGCCCATGACACGCTCGCATTCTTCGAGGACTGTCAGGGTAAGGTCTTTCGGGATCACCATCACGCCGTCGAGATCGCCGAAGATGAAGTCGCCGGGGTTGACGATGATCGATTCTGAGAGCTCACCGTGGATGCGGATGGGGACCTGATAGTCGATCATCATCCAGCGGCCGAAGGCTTCAACCGGGTTGCGGTATCGGGAGAAGGTTGGGAAGCCCATCTCGATCAAGTGCCGGCAATCGCGGACGCCGCCATCGACCAGCGCGCCTACTGCGCCGTGTGCGCGGGCAGAGGTGGCGCTGAGTTCTCCGTAGAGAGCTACGTTGAAGGGCGTGCCAGCGTCCCTTACTTCAATGCAGGGAGATGTCATCTCGTTGATCATGGCGAGGCGCTTGTAGCGCCTCGATTCGTCTTTGACGGTGGTGGAAGTGCCCTTGACGGTGAAGGCGGGGGCGGCGAGTTTCATCTCTGGCGAAAGCGGGGTGAGGTGGTGCGAGGCGGCCTGATTGGGGTAGCCCATGTGATCGAGGACATCGAAGATGAGGGCGCCGTAGAGCTTACGGTAGCGGGCGCAGATGTTTAGCATGATCTTTTCCTTTGGAGCTGTAGGGCATCGAGGATGCCCCGGATGTAGCCTGCGGCGAAGACTTTGCCGGTGATGCCGTAGCCGGGGCGATGATTGGACTCACCTTCCATGGTGGGGGCATGGTCTGGCCGGAGGGGGCCGTGGAAGTTTGCGTCGAGGTAGACCTCAAGCATGGCGGCGAGGTTGGTGGGGCCGTTGTCGTGGAAGGTTTCGCGGAAGTGGGTGCGAGTGCCTGAGACGTCGCGCAGGTGGATGAAGTAGAGGCGGCCGGCGGCGCACCACTCGCGGGCCAGGGCGGCGATGTCTTCTCCCATGAGTTGGAAGTTTGCCTGGCAGAAGGTGATGCCGTTGGCTGGGCCGGGGTGGAGGGCGAGGACGCGGCGGAAGGCGTCTGCGCTGGTGAGGATGCGGCCGATGCCACGGAGCGGGGAGATGGGTGGATCGTCCGGGTGGAGCGCCATGCGGATGCCGAGCGATTCGGCGACGGGCAGGATGGCGCTCAGGAAGTATTCTAGATTGGCCCAGATTTGGGCTTCCGGAATGACGCCCCAATGCGTTGGGCCCTGGGCCTCGGCGTCGGCTTGTGAGAACTCGCTTACGAGGGCACCCTGGCGCTCTGGCGCGTCGAGGCGGGTGCGATACCAGCCGAGGCCGGCCATCCAGTTGTAGCAAACGAGGCGGACGTCGATTTCTGCGAGTGCATGCAAGATCGCAATGTAGTTCTCAATCTCCTGGTCGCGGCCTGGCAAACCGAGCTTGATCTTCTCTGCTGGTACGGGGTGGCTTTCTACGCCGGCGAAGATAAGGCCTGAGGTCTGTAGTTCTTCGCGCATGTTCAAGAGGACCGAGCTGTAGAGATCTCTGGGGGTTTGGGCGAGGACAGGCATCAGGCGGGCGATGCCGTGGGTGACGCCGGCTTGCGCTGCGAGGCGCATGCGGGAGGCGTCACCCGGTTCAAAGAGTTCGGCAAGCTGGATCATGTTCTCTACAGGTTAAAAGTAGAGCTTCAAGCCGAGCTGGATGTTGCGCGGGCCGGAGTTGGCGGCAAGGCCGGTGATGGTGCCGAAAGCGCCAGCGTCGATGTTGCCGTTGGGGTTGCCAAAGGTGGGTGTGTTGAAGAGGTTGAAGGATTCGGCGCGGAACTGGAACTTGAAGCGCTCAAGCACGGTGAAGCTCTTGAGCAGCGAGAAGTCGATGTTGTTGAGGCCGTCTGTGCGGGTGCGCGGGAGGTTGCGGGCGACATTGCCGAAGGTGAAGGCCGGGGAGTTGGCGAAGGCTGCTTTGTTGAGCCAGGCGTCGATGGTGGGGTTGGCGGCGCTGGGGTCTCCTACGGCATTGGGCTTGCTGCTGCCGAAGGCGGTGCCGTTCTGACCGATGGAGATTACGTTGCCGCTCTGGAAGCTAGCGATGGTGTTGATCTGCCAGCCGCCGGCGATTGCCTTTACGACGCGCGGTGCTGATTTGGTTAGCGGGATCTCGTAGCTGGCGGAGAGGACGAGGCGCTGGGGCAGATCGTTCGATGAGACGGAACGTTCTGCGGCGATGTTGTCCCAGTTGCGGATGCCGTTGTCACCGCTTTCTGAGAAGCCGGATCCGCCGTCGCCCAGGTTATTGTCGATCAGCTTTGAGAAGGTGTAGGCGAGCAGGAGGCTGAGGCCTTGGGAGAAGCGTTTTTCTACGCGCAGGGTAGCGGCGTGGTAGATCGAGTCGGCAAGCGTGGCGTAGCCGCTGGCTCCAGAGAATTGAGGGTAGGTGTCGAGGAGGGTGGCGCGGGTGACCTGACGTTGCCCCAAGGCGAGGTTGGAGGCGATAGTGCCGAAGAAGGGATTGTCGACGAGTTGCTGCAACTGTGTGCCGAGGGATTGGAATTGCTGTGGGAGGTAATCGTAGTTGCGCCGGCCGGGGAGGCTGACGCCGCGATTGCCCATGTAGCCGGCTTCGACCAGCCAGCCTTTAAATAGCTCTCGCTGTAGAGAGAGACCCCATTGCTGAGCATAGCCTCGCTTGATGTTGCGGAGGTTGCCGCTGATGCCCTGACCGATGAGGCTCAGGGCACCCTGGCTGCTGCCGATGGGGCTGAGCTTGCCGTTGGGGAAAGGATTGGCGAGAGTTTCATTGGGTGTGAAGCCGCCGTCGATCGATGAGACGAAGGGGGTGTTGAGCGAGAAGCCGGTGCGGTCGAGGCCAACGTAGATGCCGGAGGTGGGCAGGTATGTAATGCCGTAGCCGCCGCGGAGGACGGTCTTGGGGAGGAACTGCCAGGCGAAGCCGAGGCGGGGCTGGAAGTTGGTGAGCTCCGCGTCGCGATGGCCTCGGGTGTTGCCGTTGACGCCGGGGAAGCTGAGGCCACCACGAAGGTTGATACCGTTGATCGTGGATTTCACTTCGGGGTCGAAGTTGCTGATGGCGCCGTAACGATCGGTAATGCCGCCTTCGACTTCCCAACGGATGCCGAGGTTGAGGGTGAGCTTGGGAGTGATCTTCCAATCGTCCTGAGCAAAGACTGCAAAGTTCTTGACGGTCTCTGTGACGGGTGCGCCGAAGCCGACGCTGCCGCCATTGGGCGTGCCGAGCATGAAGGAAGCGAAGCCGAAGCCAGAGGTGGCACCGGCCGTATTTGGATTGGGCCCTTGAGTGAAGCCACGGCTGAAGCTGAAGCTGGCACCGGCTGCGCCCTGGGTGTTGTTGAGCTGATAGACGCGGTTGTCGCTGCCGAATTTGAAGGTGTGCTTGCTCCGGATCCAGGTGAGGGAGGCGGTGTAGCTGAAGGCTTTGTTCGATTGCACGAGCGTGTCGCCCTGGTCTGCGCCGACTGAGGTCATGTCGCTCATGTCGAAGCGCGGGAAGCTTTGCACCTGCATCAGGCCGTTGAGGCGGGCTGGGAGGGCGAGTTTGGTTGCGTCAAAGCCGAGGCTGCGGGTTTCTCGCTTGGGGTTGTAGAAGTTGAGGCCGGCGCGGGCGTCGAGCAGTAGGTTGGACTGCAGCGTGTCTGTGTAGCTGATGAAGGCGCTGTGACGCTGCAGGGGTAGATTGGAAGTTTGGATTTCGGCGATGTTGTCGTAGAAGTTCGGGACACCCTGGACTGTCTTGTCATAGGTGTAACGGCCGGCGAGGCGGCGCGTTGGGGAGAGGTAGTGATCGAGGCGGAGGCCGAAGATGCGTTTGTCGAGCGGGGAGGAACCGACGCCAAAGAAGTTGTTGGCATTGGTGTTGGTGACGCCGACGGCGTTGGCGCGCGGGTAGAAATCATTTACCGCGCGGGCTGTGGCTGAGAGGCGGTTTGTGGGGATGATGTTGCCGGGGAATTGGTCGCGGATGCGGTTGGCGGCGTTGGTGGGGTCGGTACGGGTGGAGAAGGGGTCGAAGACCTGGACGAGTGCGCCGGCACCGGTGAGTGTTTGTGAGAAGTTGCCGTTGCGTTGCAGATCGGTGGGGACACTGCGGATGGTGGTGGCGAGGGTGCGTTGTTTGAATTCTTCCCAGTTAAAGAAGAAGAAGGTTTGGTCTTTCTTGATGGGCCCGCCGAAGGTGGCGCCCCACTGATTGAAGGTAAGGGGCTGCCGGATGCGGCCGGCGCGGTTGGCGAAGAAATCGTTGGCGCGGAGCACCTTGTTGCGGAGGAATTCATAGGCACTGCCGTGGTACTGGTTGGTGCCGGATTTACTGGTGAGGTTGATGATGCCTCCGCCGGTGCGGCCGAATTCGGCGCTGGGGTTTCTGACGATCAGACGGAACTCTTCTGTGGCGTCGACCGAGAGCTGAGTCTGGAGGCTGCCGGAGGTGAAGTTCTCTGAGGCGATACCGTCGACCATGTAGTTGTTGACGCCGGATGCGCCGCCGGCAATGGAGGCGCGGCCGCCGCCGAAGGCCGAGACGGGGAGGTCGCCATAGGAGCCGACGG
>JAPKYY010000053.1 GCA_026394095.1 Acidobacteriota bacterium
GCAGTGAGGGCAGGGTGTGCGAGGAAGCCGAAGATGCCGAGGCGGTAATTGACTGTGACCGAGACGATGCCTTTGCGGGCCATGCTTTCGCCGTCGTAGCGGGGCTCTGAGGCGTCGCCAGCCTGGAAGCCGCCGCCGAAGAAGTAGACAAGGACGGGGAGACGATCGTTGACCTTCTTCATGGGTGTCCAGATGTTGAGGTGGAGGCAGTCTTCACTCATGCCGTTGGCGCGGAAGTTCATGTCGCCGAAGAGGGGGAGTTGCATGCACTGGGGGCCGAAGCCTTTGGCGTTGAGTGTTGCGTCCCATGGGCCTGCAGGGACGGGCGGGGCGAAGCGCAGGTTGTCGACTGGCGGCTTGGCGTAGGGGATGCCACGGAAGACTCTGACGCCTGAGGTCATTTCGCCTTCGATTTTGCCGAGAGGGGTCATGTGCATCGATCCGGGCTCGGCAGAGAGCATGAGGAGTGCGAGGTGCGCGATCATGTGCCAAATTCTATTGCATTTGTCGATGAGTTTGTGGGTATTGCAAAAATGCAATAATTCAAAGAAGAATGGCTTGGGTCGTAGAGATACTGGATGACCGTGTTCGGGATGAGCTGGAGGGACTTCCTGCGGACATGCTGGCCCGATTTCGCAGGATTGTCGAGTTGATCCAGGGATACGGAATCGAGCAAGTTCATGAGCCCCACATAAAGCATCTGGAAGGCCCGTTGTGGGAAATGAGGATGAAAGGCCGGGATGGAATTTCGAGGGCGATTTACGTTACAGCGAAGGGCCGGCGCGTAGTTGTCGTCCGAGCCTTTGTAAAGAAAACACAAAAGACACCAAGGCGCGAAATTGAAATTGCTTTGGAAAGAGCTAAGAAGGTGGAAGACCGATGAAACGAACTCGAGTGGATGACTTGCACAAGAAATGGCTGAAGTCTCCCGAATACAAACGCGAATACGAAGCCCTGGATGAGGAGTTTTCCCTCACTGCTGCATTGATAGATGCCCGCTCTCGTGCTGGCCTGACGCAGGAGGAAGTTGCAAAGTTAATGAAGACAACTCAGGCTGTGATTGCGAGGCTTGAGGGCGGCGGGAGCATGCCGTCTACGCGGACGCTTGAGAAATATGCCAAGGCCACTGGCAGCAAGCTTCGGATCGTATTTGAGCCAGAGGTAGTGAATTCGTAGACGTTGAATTAAGAGCTTTTTTGAGGCGGCATCAGTGGGGCCTCTTTGGCGGTGGCTAGAACGATGGTGGTTCTTGTTCGGGCGAGGCCTGGGATGGATTTGAGGATTTCGCTTAAGAAGTGATCCAGGTCGCGGGTGGAAGCGGAGACGACTTTGAGGAGATAGTCTTCGTTGCCGGCGGTGTGGTGGATTTCGAGGACTCGCTCGAGCTTCATTACTTCTTTGAGAAAGTCGGCCCGGCGGGCGGGGCGGTCGAGGATGACCGAGACGTAGGCGGTGAGGGGGTACCCGATTTGTTCGGGGTCCAGACGGGCGGAGTAGCCGAGGATCACACCGCGTTCTTCGAGACGGTGGACACGGTCTGCGGCGGCTGGTGGGGAGTAGCGGATGAGCTGTGCGAGCTCAGCCCAGGAGGAGCGGGCGTTTTTGACCAGTGCTCGCAAAAGTTTCGAATCTAAAGTTGAGAGTGGCTCCATCTTTTGAATCGTAAGTCATTGTGAGTGGTTTCGCTAGGATATGGGCATGGAAGATTTCATTAGCCGGTTTGAGGCCGGGACGCTTACGAAGGAAGAATGGACGCATGCGGCGCATTTGCGGATGGCGGCCTGGTATGTTTTCAACTTTTCGCCTGAGCAGGCTGGGGAGAGGATTCGTCGCGGGATCCGGCATTTGAATGTTTGTTTGGGCGGGCAGAATACCGAGGATTCGGGGTTTCATGAGACACTCACGGAGTTTTGGATTCGTGAGGTTAGGGCTCATGGGCCCGAAGGTGTGACTGAGTTGCCTTCGGATTTGTGGAAGCGCGATTATCCGACCGATATTGTGAAGGACCGGCGGGCTAGGCGTGAGTACGTTAGGCCAGGAGAGGCTTGACCACTTTGCCGAAGACGTCGGTTAGGCGGAAGTTGCGGCCCTGGAATTTGTAGGTGAGTTTGGTGTGGTCGAGGCCGAGACAGTGCAGGAGGGTGGCCTGGAGGTCGTGGCAATCTAGCGGGTCCTTTACGATGTTGTAGCCGTAATCGTCGGTTTCTCCCCAGACCTGGCCGGGCTTGATGCCTCCGCCGGCCATCCAGATGGAGAAGCATCTTGGGTGGTGGTCTCGGCCGTAGTCGGCTTCTGTCAGGCGGCCCTGGCAATATACCGTGCGACCGAATTCTCCTCCCCAGACTACTAGCGTGTCGTCGAGCATTCCGCGTTGCTTCAGGTCTGTGACGAGGGCGGCTGAGGCCTGGTCTACTTCTTTGCAGCGCTTGGGAAGGCCGGTTTGCAGGCCGCCGTGGTGATCCCAGTCGCGGTGGAAGAGTTGGATGGTTCTTACTCCTCGTTCGGCTAGACGCCTTGCCAGGAGGGCGTTGGCAGCGAAGGTGCCGGGCTTCCTGGCGTCTTCCCCGTAGAGGTCGAAGGTGGACTGCGGTTCCTTTGAGAGATCGGTCAGTTCGGGGACGCTGGCTTGCATCTTGAAAGCCATTTCGTATTGGGCGATGCGCGTCGAGATTTCTGGGTCGGCGTAGCTGTCTAGCTGTTGCTGGTTGAGTTGATTCAGCGTGTCGAGGTAGGCGCGGCGATCGTCTCTGGTCATGCCCTGGGGGTCGCTCAGGTAGAGGACTGGGTCGCCTACGGAGCGGAACTTTACGCCCTGGTATTTCGAGGGGAGGAAGCCCGAGCCCCAAAGGCGATCATAGAGCGGTTGGCCGCCGACGCCCTGGCCGGGGGAGATCATGACTACGAAGGCGGGGAGATCTTCTGACTCTGCGCCGAGGCCGTAGCTGAGCCAGGAGCCCATGGAGGGGCGGCCGGCGATTTGTGCGCCGGTGAGAAGGAAGGTGACGGCGGGGTCGTGGTTGATTGCTTCAGTGTGGAGGCTGCGGACGATGGTGATGTCATCGGCGATCTTGGCGGTGTATGGGAGGAGGTCTCCGATCCAGGCACCGTTTGAGCCGTGTTGCTTGAAGCCGAAGCGGGAGGGGACAACGGGGAAATTGGCTTGCGTGGCAGACATGCCGGTGAGGCGTTGGCCGTTGCGGATCGATTCGGGAAGGTCCTGGCCTGAGTACTTCGCGAGTTGGGGTTTGTAATCGAAGAGTTCGAGCTGTGAGGGCCCGCCACTCTGGAAGAGGTAGATGATGCGCTTGGCCTTCGGCGCGAAATTGGGGAATGCGGGCTTCCCCGCTGCTGCCATGAGCGACGGCCCGAGCAGCGAGCCGAGCGCCGCGAGGCCGATGCCGCCTGCGGACTGCTGCAAAAATGTGCGGCGCGAGACCGCCATGCGTTGCGCGGCACCGAGGGAGAGGAATGAGTGGTCGTTGCAGTTCATCGTGATGGTGAGATCGGGACTACCGTGCAACGGGGGGTGCGCTTGGGCAAAAGAAAAGCGGGGTGTGCTCATCGGT
>JAPKYY010000030.1 GCA_026394095.1 Acidobacteriota bacterium
TGAGTAGTCTTTCAGCCAGTACGCCAGATCGTCTCCGGCGACCACTCGCAGGCAGGTGGCACCATCCACCCGTTGTACGATCGTGGTGGTGGGCTGTTGGTCGCCGAACGAATCGAGAAGTTCTCCCGCAGAGCCTCATAATCGGCTTCGCTTTTCACCGCCAGACACTCAAGCACTGCATCCACAGTTGGATGAGCATTTTCCATCGTTACGCTAGTCATGATGCCTCGCGTTTTGCCACCATGCGCCATGCCAGGCAGGATTGCCAATGCCGTCTCGGCACTGCGTTTCCAGGCAACCGGCGTCAGTTCGCCACCCGGCTGCTGATAGAGGCGTACGTAGTCGTAGTTCAGGTTTGCAGCCGCTACCCTCACAACCCCATCGGAGCCCGCTTCCCCCGTATAAGAATTCAGGTGATCGTAGAGCTTGCGGTCTATGGTCTGCCCCGCAAGCACGAAGGGGTAAACACCGTGAGCCGGGCCATCGTAATCCATCCAGTTGAGATTCAGATCCCACTGGGCCTCACTGCCAAGCTCAAGCCAGTCAAGGATCTTTTGTCCAGGCTCTACGGATTCCATAAAGGACTTGATGCGGCTCAACCTGCCCTTGCCTAATTGGGCCAGCGCAGAGCCATGATTGGCTGGGGCCAGCATGATCAGGTGGGAGAGCGATTCACCGCCGTGCCGGGTGATCCAGTTGCGCACCAGTGGGCCACCGGTGGAATGCGTGACGCAGGCAAAGTTCTTGAGCCCTTTTTCGCGCACTGCGGTTTCAAATGCGAGGCTCAGGTCGTCCAGACTCACCTGATCGTTAAAGCTGACATACTTGCCAAGGTAAATGTGGTCCAGTCGGACCGTGTGGCCGCGACGGGCCAATTCTGATTCCAGCCGGCTGGGCAGATCTCCATACGTAGCAGTGTTTCGAACGCTATAGCCGTGGACAAATACAAGTTCCATCGGCAACCAAACTGCCTGGTGGAAGTCGCCACTTTGTCCGCCCCAATTCCAAGTATTTGAAAACAAACGAAGAAATTCTGGAAAATACTTGTGAACCGCTAAAAGGAGTATTTTACATACAACTATTATTGACTCCAGGATGAAAAACATGCATAGTAAATGCAACGTTACTTTATGAACACTCTCTATGAACAACTGGGCGGCCAGGCTGCCGTCGAAGCCGCAGTGGATATTTTCTATCGCAAGGTTCTGTCTGATGTCCGAATTTGCCACTTCTTTGAAGGCGTTGATATGGATTATCAGATCGCCAAGCAGAAGGCCTTTCTCACTATGGCCTTTGGCGGGCCAGTGCATTACACGGGCCAGGACATGCGCCGTGGGCATGCCCATCTGGTGCAACGCGGCCTCAATGATTCTCATTTCGATGCAGTGGTTGAACTGCTTGGTCAAAGCCTGACGGAACTCAATGTTGCCCCGGAACTGATCGCTCAGGTTGCTGCCGTTGCAGAATCTACCCGGGCAGACGTTCTCAATCGTTAAACCATGGCTGTAATCGATTGGCAGGGGCGGCAAGTTCAGCTTGCTTCCGGTGAATCTGTCCTGGAGGGATTGCTGCGAGTGGGAGTGGCTGTTCCGCATTCCTGCCGCGCCGGTGTATGTCAGAGTTGTTTACTCAGGGCTTCTTCGGGACAACCCGGCACTGCCTCTCAAGTGGGGCTAAAGCCGGCATGGATTGAGCAGTCCTGCTTTCTCGCTTGCGTCTGTCATCCAACCGAAGACCTTGTTGTTGGCCTTCCGGGTGCTGGTGTGCGCAGCACGGCACGTTTGCTCGAGACGCAGTGGCTGAGCCCCACTGTGCTTCGTGTACTTCTGGCCCCGGATGCCCCTTCGGCGCATCGAGCCGGCCAATATCTGACGCTCTTTCGTGAGGATGGCCTGGCCCGCAGCTATTCCATTGCCAGCCTTCCTGCTGAAGGCAATCTTGAACTTCATGTCCGTATGGTTGCCAATGGGCAAATGAGTTCGTGGCTTGCTCAAACTGCGAGGCCTGGAATACAAGTCGGCCTGCAGGGCCCAGCTGGCAATTGTTTCTATACAAAAGGCGCTGTGGATCAACCACTCCTTCTGGCTGGAACCGGGACAGGACTCGCTCCCCTCTACGGCATACTCCGCGATGCGCTGGAGCAGGGGCATCAAGGGCCTATTTGGCTCTATCACGGTGCACGCGATGCTCAAGGTCTTTACCTCGAAGCAGAGCTCGAAGCACTGGCTGCAGAGCACTCGAATCTTCAGTATCGGCCCGCTCTTTTGGATACACATGGTCCAATGGCGGACATGATCTTTAGCGCCCATCCGCAGCTCAAAGGATGGCGGGGCTTCATTTGTGGCGACCCGTCTATTGTCCAGCAACTCAAGAAGCGGGTCTTCCTTGCAGGCATGGCCAGCCGCGACATTTACAGCGACGCCTTTGTTAGTGCCCCGCCCAGCCAGCTAACCTAGTGGTTGGATGCACCTTACGCTTCATACCGACTACGCTCTTCGGGTCCTGCTCTATCTGGCCCACTTTCCGGATCGCCGCGTAAATACGCGCGAGATCAGCGATGCCTTCGGGATTTCAAAGAATCATCTGGTACGCGTGGTTCAGAGTCTCGCAGAACACAATTTTGTCTCGACCACGATGGGGCGAGGCGGGGGTGTCAGCCTCTGTTCTGCTCCGGACAAGATCCGGCTGAGCGATGTTGTCAGAGCATGCGAGCCCAATATGCATATGGTGGAGTGTTTCGATAAGGAATCAAATACGTGCCCCATCGTACCCGTTTGCGGTCTGAAGGCTCCGCTCCGTGCCGCCCTCGAGAGTTTTTTGGCAACACTGGATCAATATACGCTGGCCGACGCTGTTCAGACGGCTTCCCACAATCGATTCGCGAAATTTCTTCTTCCGGGCTGATCGCTTTGAAGTTCGGTTACCGCTTAAACAAGTGAGAACCAACAATGACACGCAGACTTATCCCCTTCACCCTTGCCAGCGCATTCATCGCGACCCAGGCCAATGCACAGAACACTTCCGGCGACATGATCATGGCGCTGCTGCGCGCCAGCATGGAAACCAAAAAAGGCGTCACACTGCACGTAAAAGGCCAGGCGATTTCAATCGTTGTTACTGCCATCGGCGACCACTTTGTAGAAGGCCGCAATCAGCAGTACAGCAAATTTGTTGTCCGTCTTGCTTCGATTGACGCCGCCGCTATCGCCTAGGCCAGCACCTTCTTCACCACCACACCTCTCACACCCGTCAGGCGCTGATCAAAGCCCTGATAAAAGTAAGTGAGTTTCGTGTGATCCATACCCATTAAATGCAGCAGGGTCGCGTGCAGATCGGAAACATGCACGCGATCCTCAACTGCCTCAAAGCCCAACTCATCAGTCGCCCCTACCGCCTGCCCACCCTTTACACCTGCTCCTGCCATCCACCTCGTGAACCCATGCCAGTCGTGATCGCGGCCCGGCTTGCCTACTCCTTCACTCGTCGGTGTTCTGCCAAACTCACCGCCCCACAGCAGCAACGTCTCATCCCACAGCCCGGTCGCCTTCAAGTCCTGCATCAATGCTGCAATCGGCTTATCGGTTTCCTTGGCATGCAGCCGGTGATTGGTGATGCAGTCGTTGTGGCCATCCCATGTGTCTTCGATATGTCCACCGCCCGAATAGAGCTGCACAAAGCGTACGCCCTTCTCCAGCAGCCGCCGCGTCATCAGACACTTTCGTCCAAAGTCTTCGGTCACACGGTCATTCAGCCCATAACGCTCACGCGTCGTCGCCGACTCATTCGATAGATCTACAACCGCAGCAGCTTCCGCCTGCATGCGATAAGCCAACTCATACGATGCAATCCGCGCCGATAGCTCCGTCTCCTGCGCACGAGTTGCCAAGTGCTCTTCGTTCAACTTCTTGAGCAAATCAAGCGACCGCCGTTGCGTCTGATCCGTCACCCCAGCCGGAGGCTTCAAGTCCAGTAGCGGTGCAGCTCCAGATCGAAACATCGTCCCCTGATATGCCGCCGGCATGTACCCGGCTGTCCAATTGGAAGCGCTCCCGATCGGCCCACCGCGCGGGTCTGTCATCACAACAAACGCCGGCAGGCTCTGGTTATCGGTACCAAGGCCATAAGTCACCCAGGCCCCAGCGCT
>JAPKYY010000594.1 GCA_026394095.1 Acidobacteriota bacterium
CGCCTCTCAATGTCACGGTGAACAACACTCTTCCGATCTTCAATCGCACTTTGAGGCCCAACGTGGTGTCCGGTGTACCGTTAGGCGCTGGAATTTCGAACGGCGATTTCAACGCCAACTCGGACCGGATCATCAACCAAACCGCATTCCAGAATCCGGCTCCGTTCTCCTTCGGCAACGCCGGAGTTGCGTACAACGAGTTGCGGAATTTTTCGACGCTTGGTGAGGACTTTTCCATCATCAAGAACACTCGGGTCAACGAGCGATTCCAGATTGAGACCTCCGCGCAATTTATCAACGCGCTGAACCGCCACCGGTTCACCGACATTGCTACCAACTTCACGGTTACACAGAGCTTTGGGCAGGCAACGGGTTCGAATATTGGCCGGATCATCACTCTGAACCTGAAGGTGAAGTTTTAGATGTTCCGCGCTCTGTTTCTTCTGGCGTTAGCGTGGCCTGGGAGTGCGGCTACGAATCAGCTTCTGGTGTGCGGTTGGGACACGGTTTATATTCTCGACCTCGATCAGAACAAGGAGAACCCGCCGGTCATTTGGTCCTGGAGTGCAGCTTCCAGTCCGGATCTGCCGGCTGCTTATCAAAGTAAGTTCCGCACGACCGACGACTGCAAGCAGGTGGAAGGTGGCAGGATTCTAATCACGGCGTCGAGCGACGGTATCGCCCTGGTGGACCGCGCAACGAAGCGAACCTTATTCTACGGCCTTTGCGCGAACGCCCATTCGGCTGAACTGCTGCCTGGTAACCGGCTGGCCGTGGCATGTTCGGTACGGGCTCAAGGGGGCAATCGGATGGCTATTTTCGATGCCGCAGTGCCGGAGAAAGAGCTCTATTCAACGGAGCTGTACTCGGGACATGGGGCGGTCTGGGATGCTTCAAGACAACTGCTCTGGGCGCTGTCGGGTCAGGACTTACGAGCCTACTCGCTCCGCAATTGGGCGACGAATTCTCCGTCGTTGCAGTTGGAGGCTTCTTACCCCCTCGACAGCCGTGGTGGCCATGAGCTACTTGCGATACCTGGCACCAACTTTTTGGCGGTGACCAGCGTGCAGCAGGTCTATCTTTTTGATCGCGAGGCCCGGACTTATTCGAAGCATCCCGATCTGAAGGATCAGCCGGATATCAAGTCGCTCAGTTATCAAGATGCGGCAGGCCCGATAGCCTATACCCGCGCGGACCGGCCGAACTGGTGGACCGAGACCATTCGCTTTCTGCATCCCGCCTCGACACTTGTGCGGAGTGGCGAGAAGATTTACAAAGTCAGATGGGTGCACTAAGGCTTGGTTCGGCGGCTCACCAGTTCAGCGACAGATAGGTTGCAGGATGGCGGTCAGGTGATCAGGTGCAAAATAGAGAGATGCTGCGAAGAGCTTTTGTTGGGATGGGGATTGCTGCGCCGAGTGCGGGGTTTCAGCGGGCGGTTGCTCCGAAACGGGATCGGCTGAATTTGTTGTTTGTGATGACGGATCAGCAGCGGGCGGATTGTCTGGGTTCTGATGGGAATTCGGCTATCCGGACACCGAATCTCGATCGATTGGCAAAGGAGGGAACTCGGTTTCGCCATGCGTATTCCAGTACTCCCACTTGTACGCCGGCGCGCAGTGCTTTGTTGACGGGGTTGTCGCCCTGGAACCACGGGATGTTGGGATATGGGGAGATTCCGCAGAGGTTTGCCTACGAGAAGCCGCGGGCTCTTCGTGAGGCTGGGTACTCGACGGCTTCGATTGGTAAGAATCACTTTGCTCCGTGGCGCAATAGCCATGGCTATGAGCAGATGTTTCTGGATGAGCATGCCGCTGGTGGATTGGTGCATGAGAAGGCGGCGATGGAGCGGCGGGCGGCTGAGGAGCGGACCGATTACGAGGCGTGGTTCTATTCGCAGGAACCTCATTTGAACCCTCATGCAACC
>JAPKYY010000328.1:0-1356 GCA_026394095.1 Acidobacteriota bacterium
CTGATCACCTACTGGCAGCGTCCCCAGGTTCAGGCAGCCACGGCCCAGGCCCCTCGATTTGAAGTCGACCCCATGTGGCCCAAGCCACTTCCCAATCACTGGGTAGTTGGCCCGGTAATCGGTGTCTCAGTCGACTCGCGCGACCACGTCTGGATCCTCCACCGGCAGGCATCACTCGAAGCCAAAGAGCAGTACGCCACCATGAACCCCAAGGCCAGCATCTGCTGCGCTGCCGCTCCCCCCGTTCTCGAATTCAACCCGCAAGGCGACCTCGTCGGTTCCTGGGGTGGCGAAGGCAAGGGCTACAACTGGCCCTCCTCCAATCACGGCATCGATGTCGACTACAAAGGCAACGTCTGGATCGGCGGCAACGGCCGAGGCAAACAAGCTGCCCCCATTGCCCACAATGAAGACCGCATGGCTGACGCAGGCCCCGTCCAGGATTCCATGCTCCTCAAGTTCTCTCAAGCCGGTAAGCTCCTCATGCAAATCGGCCAGCCCAACATGAGCAAGGGCAGCAACGACACAAAGAACCTCCGCCTCCCGGCCAAGTCCATCGTCGACCCCAAAACTAACGAACTCTACGTCGCCGACGGCTACGGCAATCGTCGCGTGATTGTCTTCAACGCAGACACCGGCGAATACAAACGTCACTGGGGAGCCTACGGCTCAAAACCCGACGACACCCAACTTCCCGCCTACGATCCCTCTGCCCCCGTCGCCAAACAGTTCCGCACCCCCGTTCACTGCGTAGCACTGGCCAACGACAACCTCCTCTACGTCTGCGACCGTACCAACGATCGCATCCAGGTCTTCAAAGCCGACGGTACCTTCGTCAAAGAAGTCTTCATCGAAAAGAACACTCTCGGTGACGGCTCCGTCTTCGACATCGCTCTTTCAAAAGATCCCGGCCAGAACTACATCTATGTCGCCTACGGCTCTAACATGAAGGTCCACGTCCTCAAGCGCGACACCCTCGAAGTGCTCACCACCTTCGGTGACGGCGGCCGTCAACCGGGCCAGTTCTACGCCGTCCACTCCATCGCCACAGACTCCAAGGGCAACATCTACACCACAGAAACCTATCGCGGCCAACGCCTCCAGAAGTTCCACTTCAAAGGCATCGCCCCGGTCACAAAGAAAGATCAGGGCGTTGTCTGGCCCAAATCAAACTAGCGCGTCACCCCTTGCATTGCTTTTTCCACGCCAGCCCAACTGAAGTTTCCTTCAAGGTTGAAGTGTGTCCGTCCTGCCCATTGATCTTGCATTAACTTGCCATCGCGCAAGTCCTTGCCACCTTGTATGCCGATGTATCGTTGCGGCGTCTTCCCGTCCTTCTCAAAGGCGGAGAATCGA
>JAPKYY010000328.1:1415-2974 GCA_026394095.1 Acidobacteriota bacterium
TACCAGGCTGTCCCCAATCCATCATTCATTCCAAACGAAATATGTGGAACGCCTGCACGATCGCCGAATGCATCTCCCATTGTTTTCACCCGGCAGCAGACATTACCGCGCTCATAAAAAAGTTGCCTGCCGCCTGGGGGCCCCCATTTGCCAACATTCGTCAATCGGAACCCTTCCGAAATCAAGTAGGAATTTAGATCTTGAAATGTTCTAAAAAGAACTCGACATGAGATCTGATCCACAATACGCGGCATGATGCGGCGAGCAAACTGGCTTGTTCTGGTAATGATACTCATTTCTCCAGGCCCAACTCCACCACTGACTACAACAAACCTCCCCCTGCCTGCCGGCTTCAACCTGTACTGCAATTCGGCGGCCCTGGGCATGATGTATTGAACAATCCCCTTGCACATCTGGTTCAATTTCGACTCAAATAAATCCTTGACTTCAACAGCGCTCTTGCTCTGGCTCTTTGCCATTCTCACTAGTACACAAGTAGCAATTGCAAACACCAGAAACCCACAGAACATTCCAACAGCTTCGGCAAACCATCTCGCCGCCAGATCAATCACCGTGTTGTAGAGTTGTCCGGAAAAGTAGGGTGCCTGATTCGTGGCGAGATCATAGGCCGCCATCGTGTAGCGTCCAATCTCCCAGAGATGTGAACCGATGTAATCAACAATGGTAAGTACTCCCAATGCTGCCAGCGCGACCTCGGCAACTGTTTTTCCAATCGTTGCCCCAAGCTCAGCCGTCGCGGTTGCCACCGCCGGATTTCCAGCACTAAAGTACCCACCCAAAGCTGCACCCACACCCGCTCCAACGGCCGAACCTACCACCACGCCTCCAACCGCCAGCACAATCCCGGCCAGACCGCCAATCATCAAGTTGTAGAGCTCCTGCCCTACATATTTTTCGATGGACTTGTAAACATACCCTTCGTTGACGGCCTTTTCCCAGGCAACATACGCATAGTAGCTATTGCTCAACTGCTCGGCATTGATTTCCATACCTAGACAGGCGAAACCTGCCCGAAAAACCCTTCAAATTTTTGTGCCGGCCTTCAGCATCCATGCCGACCCGTGCCGCTCAAAGCCAATATGCGGATAATAATCCACCGCTTTTGGCGCAGCCAGCAGAATGACATTTGCCTGCACTGCCTCAGCTTGCGTACGGCGGATCAACTCCTTGCCGATCCCCAATCGCTGGTGAGACAACCGTACCGCCAGATCCGCCAGATAAGTCGCATACACAAAATCTGTCAGCGACCGCGAGATCCCCACCATCAAATCCCCATCCCAGGCCGTCACGATCAGATTCGCATTCGACACCATCAACCCCATCCGTTCCCGCTCATCCACCGGCCTCCGCTCACCCAGCGTAGAAGCCCGGTAAAGCTCAATCACCGCATCCAGATCCAACACATTGCCAACGCGATACTCAATCAATGCAATCTCTCCTCAAGCCAGACTCGGCAGATGTGTCTGCCACCAGCGCGCCTTCTCTTTAGAACACCACTCGTCGATGTCCAGCTCTTCCAACTGTTCCAGCAAATCAAT
>JAPKYY010000151.1 GCA_026394095.1 Acidobacteriota bacterium
TACGACAACGACGGCTGGCTCGACATCTTCCTCCTCAACGGCACAACCCTTGAGGGCTCCACCGCCACCAATCGCCTCTACAAAAACAACCGCGACGGAACCTTCAGCGATGTCACCGAAGCCGCTGGTCTCAAGAAAACAGGTTGGGCCTCGGCCGTCTGCGCGGGCGACTACAACAACGACGGCTGGGACGATCTCTTTGTCACCTACTGGGGCCAAAACGTCCTCTATCGCAACAACGGCCCCAACTCGAAAGGCGTCGTCACCTTTACCGACGTCACTGCCGAAGCTGGCCTCCTCGACAAGGCCCGCCGCTGGGGTGCCGGCTGTACCTTCATCGATTACGACCGCGATGGCCGTCTCGATCTTTTCGTCTCCAACTACGTCGACTTCGACCCCAATAAAGTACCCAAGCCCGGCCAGAATTCCTACTGCAATTGGAAAGGCATCCCCGTCAACTGCGGCCCCCGCGGCTTGCCCTCCGGCTATCACTCGCTCTATCACAACAACGGCGATGGCACCTTCACTGACGTAAGCCAGAAATCAGGCATCGCCAAAGCCCGCGGCAGCTACGGCATGACGGCCGTCGCCGCAGACTTCGATAACGACGGCTGGCCCGACATCTATGTAGCCTGCGATTCCACCTCCAGCTTTCTCTTTCGCAACAAGCACGATGGCACCTTCGAAGAGGTCGGCCTCGAGCGCGGCGTCGCCCTCAACGAAGACGGCATGGAGCAGGCCGGTATGGGCCTTGGCATCGGAGACTTCGATCTCGACGGCAATCTCGATATCCTGAAGACCCACTTCGCCGACGACTCGAACGTCCTCTATCGCAACGACGGCAAAGGCATGTTCGAAGACGTCACCGCCCGCAGCGGCCTCGCCGTCGAAACCCGCTACATCAACTGGGGCGCAGGCATCGTCGACCTCGACAACGACGGCCTCCACGACCTCTTCTATGTCACCGGCAACGTCTATCCCGAACTCGAGGCCAAACTCCCCGCCTATCCATTCGCCACTCCGCGTGTGCTCTTCCGCAATCTCGGTGGCGGCAAATTCGAAGAGCTCTTTGACCTCGCCGGCCCCGCCATTGGCGAATCCCATTCCAGCCGTGGCTGCGCCTTCGGAGACTTCGACAACGATGGCGACATCGATATTCTGATCCTCAATCTGCATGAGCCGCCTTCGCTCCTGCGCAACGACCTCAGCGGCAATGCCCACTGGCTCAAAGTAAAGCTCGAAGGCGTAAAGTCCAACCGCAGCGCCATCGGTGGAAGAGTCACCGCATACTACGGCGGCAAAAAGCAGGCCCAGGAAGTCCTAAGCCAGTCGAGCTTCTACTCCGTCAACGACTTCCGCCTCCATTTCGGCCTCGGCATCGCCACCGAAGCGGACCTCGACATCCGCTGGCCCAATGGCACCATCGAGAAGCTGCGAAAGGTAGCTTGCGATCAACTGGTAACGATTCGCGAAGGGGCCGGAATCATTAAGGCAACGCCCTTTGCGAGGAAGAAATAGCGTGCGAGTCTTAGTCCTGCTTCTTTACTTGGGAATTGCGTCAGCCCAGGATTACGTCGGCTCAAAGGCTTGCTCTACTTGCCACAAACAAATCCATGAACACTGGATTCATTCGTCAATGGGCCGCTCGATGAGCCCCGCCCCAGAGCACCTCTCAAAGCTCACCGGCGAACTCACCATACACAATGAAAAGCTCCAGCGCGACTTCGCAGTCTTTGCCGACAAAGGTCAATTGAAGCAGCGCGAATCTGGCGCTAGCTTCCGCAACGAGCATCCCCTCGCCTGGGCCATCGGCTCCGGCGGCAACGGCCTGAGTTTCATCGTCCAGCGCGGCGAACACCTCTTCCAGGCCCCGCTCTCGTTCTACTCGCGCGTGGGTCGTTGGGATCTCTCCCCCGGCTATGAATTCGCCGACTATGGCTTCAATCGCACTATCGCCTCCGGCTGCATCAACTGCCACAGCGGCAGGCCCCAACCAGTTCCCGGAACCAACGGTCAATACCAGAAGCAACCCTTTGCCGAACTCGCGATTGGCTGTGAAAACTGCCACGGCCCGGGCCGCAAACACATCGCTCTGCGAGGTGCCAAAACCGCCATCGTAAACCCGGCCAAGCTACCCCGCGAGCGAGCCGACGAAATCTGCATGAATTGCCATCAGGCCGGCGACACACGAATCCTGCAGCCCGGCAAGATCGAAGCCGACTACCGCCCCGGCATGGCATTAAACGACGTAGTTGCCATCTTCAAACTCCCCCGCCCCAAAGACACAGACCTGCTCGAACACCACGAATCCATGCACATGAGCAAGTGTTACGAGAAGAGCACCACCATGTCCTGTCTCACCTGCCACAGCCCGCACGCAGCCAAAATTGACTACAACGCGAAATGCCTGAGCTGTCATTCCGATCATCCCGCTGGCGGCGGCCCCGATTGCGTCAATTGCCACATGCCCAAGCGCGACGTTAAAGTGATCGCCCATTCCGCACTCACCAACCACCGCATCGTTCGCAAGCCAGATCAACCGCTCCCGCCGTCAAGCAATCCAGGCTCAGACCTCATACACATCAACCGCACCGGCAAGAATGAATTGCCCCTGCTCACCCGCTTGCAGGCGTACGGCCAAATGGCAGACCGCGAGCCAACCTACTACGAAAAGTTTCAGGCTCTCCTCGACGAGGCCTCACAAAAAGAGGCCAAGAATCCTCTAGTATTGGCCTCACTCGGCCGCCGTGCCTTGCGTGCCAATCGCATCGCCGAAGCCATCACTCATCTCCAGGCTGCACGCGAGCAAGGCTCCGTCTCCTCCACTACATTTGAAGACCTCGGCGAAGCCCTCAGCCGTGCTGGCCGTCTCGAAGAATCCGCTCAAGTCCTGCAACAGGGTATCCAGGCCGCCCCCTACACAGCCGTGCTCTATAAATCTCTCGCCCTGCGCTTCATCCAGCTCAAACGCTTCGAAGAAGCAAAGCAAACCCTCACAAAATATGTAGACCTCTTCCCCGAAGACGATTTCATTCGCAAACTCCTGGCTCAAGTCTCAGGGCCGCGCTGATCGCAGCAATGCCTCGCGGGCAAGTAAACTCTGCGGAAAAACACGCAAGAGCCGCTTCAATACCTGTTCCCGTCCCGCTGCTGTACCCTGACATTCCGCAAGAAAAAAGTAAGCACTCTCGCGCCCCGGGTCGAGCACAATCGATCTTTCGAGACTCGCGATCGCTCCCGGTAGATTCGCGTCAGCCCGTCGCACCAGCGCAAGCTTCTCATGCAGCGCGGCATCGCCCGGCCGCGCTTGCACCGCCGCCTCCAGCAGCTTCACTGCATCTTTCTTCTGATCCTTGAGAAACAACACCATGCCAAGTCCCGAAAGCACATCCGCATCCCGGGGCCAGCGTGAAAACACAGCTGCCAGCCTCCGGTACCCATCGTTGATCAGCTCCGGCACTCCATCCCGCTCCCCTACCTGAATCGAAGCCAGTCCCAGATTCCGTTCCCGCAATGCAGGGTCTCCCACTTCACGCCAAAGCCGCAGCCGCGCTTGTGTCCTGGCTGGCACCTTCGCCGGCTCTCTCTGTATGCGGTGATCGGTAAACGCCGTATGCCCGCCATCAGTCGCATCGCGCTTCGGCATGTGACATCCGACACATTGCTTGCGATCCCCATGTGCCGCGCTCCCGTGGCAACTGCGGCACGTCGCATCCACATCAATCTTCTCCCCATGTGGCTGATGACATGACCCACACCAAAGCTTGCCCACGCTCTGCCTCGCACACTCACTCAAAGCCAACTGCTCCACATGGCTCACCACCCGCAAGTCTTCGCGAGGCCGGTCATACACTGCAACTGAAGTGCCGCCCGGGTAAGGGATGCGAGCTTCCCCCGTAAGATGACACTGCTCACAAACCGAATCGCGAGCTTCCACCCCAAGCTGGGCCGGGTTCTGTATGTTGCCGCGACCCGGCTTCTGCAAATGCTCCTGCGAAGGCCCATGACACTGCTCGCAACTGATCGGCTCCAGCTTCTCCGTCGATCCGCTCGAATGGCAAGCAAGACATTCCCCACTCACCCGCCGGTTGAAATCAGGATGTGTCATCGCCTCATATCCAGGCGCAACATCCCACAAATCCAGTCGCCTGTACTTCGCTACCGGAGACTGAAACAGCCACTCGCCCACCTTCACCAGAAACCCCTCGGCATGACTGCCAGACCCGATCCGATATGCCACCGGATACTCGGCCGAAAGCCCACCCCGCTCGATCCGCTGCACTTGGCCCTGAACTCCAAAACTGGTCTTCGACTTCGCGTGACTAAACACCGCCTTGGGAACAACCGTTGCCAGACCGATCGCATTCCCCATCGGGCTGCGAAGATAAGCTTCAGTCTGCTTCGGGTGGCAAGGCAGACACGCCGTTGCAGCCCAAAGTGAAGGCACGGCGATAAAGATCGTAGTTGTGAAGAGGTGCAGGAA
>JAPKYY010000878.1 GCA_026394095.1 Acidobacteriota bacterium
TGACGGCACGATGGAAGACGAATTCTTCCCCATCATACGCGGCCCCTTCAAGCTGAGTTCTAAATGGACCACCACCATCGCCCGAATCAATGGCGAATGGAAGGTCGTCAGTTTGCACCTCTCTGCCAACGTCTTCAACAACGTTCTGCTCGATGAGGCCGTTAATTCTTTGAAGTACGTGGGCGCTGGTGCCTTGGGTGTAGGGCTCCTCCTCGGCTCGGCAATCACCTGGTTCCTGCGACGTTAATTCTGGTCTCCAACCAAAGCGATCAATTCAGCGAGCCGCTCTTCCAGTTCCTTCTTGAGGATGAGATAGCGATCAATGGCGTCCTGGCCGATCTTCTGATCCGCCCCGACAGTCATCGAATAGAGATAGTTGATATGCGCCTGTAGCTCGGGCTTGCTGTACCGGATCGACGGCGTGATGAGCTTGGCCGCCAGTTCATTGAGTTTCGCCAGCTTGCCTGCTTCTGCTGTCTTGCCGGTAAGACTGTCCTGAGCCTTCTTCACGCGAGCAACCAGGCGATTCGCTTCACTTACCAGATCGCGCACGCGCAGGTTGTGTTGGTACTGCTCCTCGAGCTCTGCTTGCGTCACGCCAGATGCTGTGATGCGAGGGTCTTCGATCAGGTCGAAGGGCTTCGTCGAACTGAAGTTGTCCGCTGTCAGCCGAGCCGAATACCTCCCTGGTGGCACAACCGGGCCGCCCTGGCGAGAGGAAGCGTTTGCCGGGCCTTCGGTACGCAGGTTCCAGATGTAACGCGTAAGCCCTGCCTTGGAGGAGACTTCGTTACCCGTTATGGTCCGGATCACCGTTCCACCTGAGTCGAGGATCTCGAGCTTGGTCTCCTTGGCCGGAGCGCTAAGGAAGTAGTCGATCTCTGCTCCAACGCGAGGGTATTGGATCCCGGCCGCTGCGTCTTCCAGGCCTTCCAGTACCGCTCGGCCCGGGCTGCGAACTGCGCGCCGTGAACTATACAGGACATTCGGGGCATCGCTCATCTGGTGGAGAGGCGTCAGGTTATCGAGGATCCAGAACGACCGGCCTTGAGTCGCAACGATTAGGTCCTTGTGTGCCACCACAAGGTCGGTGATCGGCGTTACCGGCAGATTGAGTTGGAAGCGCTGCCAGGCATCCCCATTGTTGAAGCTGATGTACATCCCAAACTCCGTGCCCGCATAGAGCAAGCCAGCCCGGTCCGGGTCTTCCCGCACAACTCGCGTGGGCTCATCGATGGCAATGCCGTTCTTGCCGTCGGTGAGTAGTTTCCAGGTCTTGCCGTAATCTTCCGTGCGGTAGAGGTAAGGATGAAAGTCCCCCAGCAGGTAGCGGTGTATGGCGAGGTAGGCCGAACCCGCGCGGTGTGGGCTTGGTTCTATGTTTTGAACTCGCCCGCCTGAAGGCAATCCTGCCGGAGTGACATTGGTCCAGGTCTTGCCGTTGTCTCGAGTCACGTGTACTGGCCCATCGTTCGCGCCAGCCCAGATCACACCCTTCTCAACAGCAGATTCCCGGATTGCATACAGCGTAGAGTAGACCTCTTCGCCAGTAGCATCGCGGGTAATCGGCTCGCCGCTGGCCTCCTGCGTGCCAGGGGGCTTGGCCGTAAGGTCAGGGCTGATCACCTCCCAATTCACCCCACCATTGCGTGTGCGGTGAATGTACTGTGAGCCGTAGTAAACCACCTTCGGATCATGTGGAGACACCTCCATCGGTGACACCCTTTGGAAGCGGTAAATCAGGGCTTCTCCAGGATTACCGTATAGCGATTGAGCCCCGATCCAGTAGCGCATCTCGTTGCCAGTCCGGATATCCTGCCGGCTGAATTGGCCCTTGCAGCTGCCAAGCACAATGTTCGGGTCGACCGGGTCAGGGATGATCGGCCCGGTTTCGCACCCGGGCCCTTCCCGGTAGGCTTGCCCATTGCTCAAGGGCCTGCTCGGCACAATCAGCGTAGTGTTGTCCTGCTGTGCGCCATAGATCAAATAAGGGTACTGCTTGTCCACCGCAACCTGATAGATCTCGGCTGTCGGTTGATTGGTAATCCGGCTCCAGCTATTGCCGCCATCGAGAGAAACGTTGGCCCCACCGTCGTTAGCCTGGATCATGTACTGCGAGTTCTTGGGATTGATCCACACGTCATGGCTATCGCCATGCGGCACCCTGCGGGTGCTGAAGGATTTGCCGCCGTCGGTCGAGTGAAACCAACCCTCGTTGCCAACGTAGAGTGAGTCAGCGTTGTTCGGGTCAACCCCGAGGGTTGTGTAGTAGAAGGGCCGCGTAATCAGGTTGGCAGCACCATTGACGAGAGTCCATGTTGCACCGCTATCTTCAGATCGGTAAAGCCCCGCGCCGGGCTTGGCTTCAATCAGGGCATAAACCCGCTTGGGATCGGCTGCCGATATGCCAACGTTCGAGCGTCCGAAAAGACCAGTAGGCAGCCCACCCCCGAGTTTGGTCCACGTGTCGCCACCATCGAGGCTCTTGTAGATGCCGCCCTCTCTGCCGCCGCTGATGATCGTCCAGGGTTTACGTTGTCCCTTCCAAAGGCTGGCGTACAGGACGCTAGGGTTGCCGGGCTCTATCTCAAGGTCTGCAGCACCGAGTTCTTCGGATTGAAAGAGCACCTTCTGCCAGCTCTTGCCACCGTCTTTACTGCGAAAGACACCGCGGTCGGCATTGGGGACAAAGGGATTGCCAAGGGCCGCGACATAGACGAGATCAGGGTTGGTCGGGTGGATACGGACAGTAGAGATCTGGCCCGTATCACGAAGGCCGAGGAAGCTCCAGGTCTTGCCCGCATCAGTGGATTTATAGATGCCCCGGCCAATTGAGACATTGCTGCGAATCTTCGAGGATCCGGTGCCAGCGTAGATGATGTTGGGATTCGATTCGCTCACCTCGATAGCACCCATCGAGCCGACAGAGAAGAATCCATCCGAGACGTTGGTCCATCGTATGCCAGCGTCGGTAGTCTTCCACACACCACCGCCGGTCGAGCCCATGTAATAAGTCAGGGGTTGCGAGCTAACACCTGCTATGGCGGTAACGCGGCCGCCACGCTCAGGCCCAACCATCCGGTATCGCATGTTGGCATACCGTAAAGGGCTCTGAGCCAGGGCAGGGCAAAGGGCTAACGAAAGTATGATGAGGTGACGCCGCATTCGCTTAGACTAACGCAGATCAAAGGCCGGGATGCGTCATACTCAGGGTGCTGATCATGCTCCGCTGTTTGCCCTTTCTTTTGCTTCCATACGTCCTTTACGCGCAACTCACTTCCACCGGCGCAGTCCAGGGAATCGTCATCGATTCCAGCGGCACCGCACTCCCCAGCGTCAGCATAACTCTCCGCCAGGCTTCCTCAAGCGCTACCCGCCAGCTCGCCAGCGCAGATTCAGGGCAATTCCAGATCTCCGGCCTGTCGATCGGCACCTACTCCCTGCGCTTTGAAAAGCCCGGCTTCAACCCCGTAGTCTTTGAATCGATCGAGATCTCGATCGGTCAAACTCTCACCCAGCGCATCACCCTGCGCCCTGCCGACGTCAATGAATCGCTCGAAGTTCATGAAGAAGCCGAAGCCCTCCAACCTGCTGCTACCAATGCCAACGTCATCCTTGGCGGCGAGCGAATCGAAGAAGCCCCGGCCCCCAGTCGCAACTTTCTTAACTTCGTTCTCATCGCTCCCGGCGTAGCATCTTCTTCGGGCTCCAATACCAGCCGTTCCATCGCAGGCCTCCGCAATCCATCCAACGACAGCGGCATCGTCTTCAACGGTATGCGCGGCCGCAACAACAGCATCTCGATTGACGGTATGGACAATCGCGACGAAACTACTGGCGGCAATCGCGTCGCCCTTGGCCTTGAGATGATTCAGGAATTCCGCGTATCCGGCACAGCCATCAGCGCTGAACTTGGAGGTGCTGCCGGTGGCATCGTAAACGTCGTCACCCGCGCCGGTCAAAACCTCTGGCATGGGGACACTACCTTCTTCACTCAAAACGAACGCCTCAACGCCCGCAACGCCGAAGCTACCTCCGGCCCCATCCCTCGCTTCCGCCGTTACCAGCCAGGCGTCTCCACCGGTGGCCCAATCAAAAGAGACCGAACCTTCTTCTTCACCGCGCTCGAACAAACCTGGGAGAACAACGAGGAATGGTCCGATACTCCCACCAGTCTCCTGGCTCTGATCAAAGATAAAGGTCTGCGATCCGGCCTCTTTTCTGCCGGAGAAACCGACACCGAGTTCTCCCTCAAAGCCACACACCTCCTCAATAACGCAAACACACTCAACGCCCGCTATGCCTTCTCCCGAGGCCGAGTACGAAACGATGTTCAGTCCACAGATAACCTCCTCGATCGTTCCGCCCGCGGCAGCAGTCTTCTGCGTGATCATTCTCTGGTTGCCAACTGGTCGCGCGCTATCAACGCAGCAACCGTGAATGACCTCCGCTTCCAATACGCCGAGCGCTCTGCGTCACTCACTCCAAACTCCACCGGCCCCATGTACGAAATCCCGGGCGTCATCTCCTTTGGCCAAAGCTACCGTCTCGATCAACAACGCACCGAGCGCCACCTCGAATTCGTCGAGACGCTCCAACTCACCCGAGGCAAGCACCTCATTAGCGTCGGGCTCAGCACTCACCTCGTCCACTTCGACGCCAGCATTGCCAACCGCTTCCACGGCATCCAGGTTTATCCCACACTCGACGCTTATCTCACGGGTCGGCCAGACCTCACCATTCAGGCCTTCGGAGACCCACGTACCCGCTTCAACACAACTCCCATCGGTTTCTGGCTGCATGACCGTTGGCAGATCGCTCCCGGCCTGAGTCTTGAAGCCGGCCTGCGTTACGACCGGCAGTGGCTCCCTCAACTCATCCCCGAGACCAGCCGCAACCTCGCACCCCGCCTCGGGCTTGCCTGGCATCCCGGAAGCACTTCCGCCTGGGTCTTCCGCCTCGGCACCGGGCTCTTCTACGATCGCTACCCCCTTGGTTACCTCAACGACGCCATTCAGAAGAATGGCACTCAGGCCTGGGAGCTATACCAGGTCGGCGCTTCGCCTCAAACCATCCGCAGCACCTATCGGCCCGCTCCGAATTTCCTCAGCACTTATGGCCGAAAATTCACAGCCGGCCTCGAACGCAAGATCGACCGTGACACTACCTTCAGTGCCGAATACAGCAACGTGCGTGGCATCCACCTGCCCCGCACTCGCAACGCCGCCCTCACCATCCCTCCGCAATCCAACCTCGAACAAACCGCAACATCCCAATACCAGGGCCTCGCACTGACGCTCAACCGCCGGCTCGCAGACGACCTCACTTACCTCTTCAGCTACAACCTCGGCAGCACCAGAGACGATGCCTCCGACTACGACGAACAACCACTCAACCCCGCCAATCTCCGCCAGGATTGGGCCTAT
>JAPKYY010000287.1 GCA_026394095.1 Acidobacteriota bacterium
CGACCACCATCTTGCGAGCAAGCCAACCATCCAGCGCATCCGTCCACGATACCCAAAAGAAAATCGTCCACGCCCAGGCATGCTGCTCGAGGATCATCCACCCGATCAGAGGGGCCAAAAAGACACGACTTAGAGATAGAAAATTAGGAAACCAACGCATGCGCAACGCGATCCACCAGCTGATCGAAGTGAATCACCTCGTACAAGCTAGGATCGCTCATAATCTTCGATACCAGCGCCACATGCATCGCATGTCCCGCCCGCTCCTCCACCACCTGGCCCAAAATCGGCCGCCCAATCAAAGCCAAATCGCCAATCAGATCGAGCACCTTGTGCCGCACCGGCTCATTGGAATAACGCAGACCCTCTGGATTGAGCACGCCCTGCTTGGTGAAACAAACCGCATTCTCCAGCGACGCCCCGCGAATCAACCCCATATTCCGCATCTGGTCCAGCTCATGCTCAAAACCAAAAGTCCGCGCAGGAGCAATATCTTCGGCATACCGGTCTGGAGTCACTTCAAACTCCAGCTTCTGCCTGCCTACAATCGGGTGGTCAAAAAACACGTCACAATTCAAAACAAACCGGTCCGAAGGCACCATCCGGATCCGCTTTCCGTTCCCCTCAACCGAAATCTCCCGCGTCAGCCTCAAATACTTGCGCTGCCGGCGCAAAGTTTTTACCCCAGCCTCTTTGAGCAAAACCACCCACGGCAAACTCGACCCATAGATGCTCAGTTGTGGAAATCAAAACACCCTGCCGCATCAAACTTGTGGCATAACTGACACGGGCGACGTGGCGAAAACTAGCCGCTATCTCGAATCCGTTCAAGTCAGTTCTGTGAAAAACAATGCCCGTCCCAGCCGGGGCGGGTAAAATCCGGACGCTCGAAGGAACGCCGTGATGCAGCCCTATGCCGTTGGTAGCAACGGGATGCTGAATAGTGGTTTCAAACTGCAATGGGGACCTCCAAAGCCGGAGTGCACTGCTCAAATACGAACTTCAAACCATTACTGTAACAATTCTATGGAAAACTGTAAACCATTGATTTGCAAAACTTTGTAAGCAAAATTGCGTGTCCAAATCACCACACATCCTAAGGCGAAAGCTGTATCGAATACACCACACCGCAAATGGGTGAAGCCGGGTATGATGAGATTACCTCCATGGCCGACCTCGACTTCTCAAAACCCCGCCTCTTCCTGATCGACTCCTTCGGCTTTATCTTCCGCGCCTACCACGCCCGCGCCCGCTCTTCGGCCCCACCCATGCGCACCTCCCGCGGCTCCTCTACCGAAGCCGTCTACATTTTCCACAACATGCTCCGCCGCCTGCTCGCAACCTATAAGCCTGAGTATATAGTCGCCGTCTACGAGAGCCTCGGCCCCACCTTTCGCGAACAGGAATTCGCCGCCTACAAGGCCACCCGCACCGAAACTCCCCCCGACCTGATCGAGCAAATCCCGCATTGCAAGGCAGTCCTCGAAGCGATGAGCATCCCCGTCCTCCAGGCCGACGGCTTTGAAGCCGACGACCTCATCGGCACTCTCGCCCGCCTCGGCACCCAGGCGGGCGTCGAAGTTGTCATCGTCTCAAGCGACAAAGACATGCTCCAACTCGTCAACGGCGATGTTCGCATGCTCAACCCGATGAAGGACGATACCTTCTACGACGCCGAGAAAACCAAAGAATTCATGGGGGTCCCGCCCAGTCAGGTTGCTGACCTGCTCGCAATCAAAGGAGATAAGGTCGACAACATCCCCGGTGCCCCCGGTATTGGCGACAAAGGTGCCGTCGAGCTTCTCGAAAAATTCGGCTCAGTCGAGGCCGCGCTAGACCGCGCCGCCGAGGTCGAAAAGAAGAAAATGCGAGAGATCCTGATCGAATTTCGCGACCAGATCCTCCTCTCCAAGCGCCTCGCCACCATTCACTGTGAGGTACCGATTGAATGGACTCTCGAAGACGCCGCCGCTAAACCTCCAGACACAAACCTCCTCCGAGCCGTCTACCAGGAGATGGAGTTCTTCAGCCTCCTCAAACAACTCGAACCCGAAGCCGCAGCCACCTCCACCATTCCCGAACTCAGCTACGAAGATTTCTTGAAAGGCCTTACTGGCCCCTACGCAATCTCTGGCAATCGGGTCGCCGCCGCACACGGCCAGGCAGAAGTCACCGGCCCCCTTCCTCCAAACCCTCAAATCGTCTACGACGCCAAAGCCAATCCCACTGAACACATGTCCGAAGACGTCAAGCTCCTCGGCTTCCTCCACGATGCAGATCCGAGTGCCGTCGCACTCGACACTCTAGCCGAGCGTCACCTCCACAATCGCCCCGCCGACAAAGCTGTCGCCATCTGGCAAATCCGCGAAACAATCAAACCCAAACTGGAGGAGCGCAACCTCTGGCAGGTCTGGGAGACAATCGAGAAGCCGCTGATTCCGGTTCTCGACCAGATGGAAAAGACCGGCATCCGCATCGACCGCGACATCCTCGCACTGATGTCCAAAGACTTCGAAGGCCAGCTCCAGCGGCTCACCGACGAAATCTATCAACTCTCCGGCCACCCTTTTAATATCAACTCGCCCCAACAGCTCGGAGTTGTTCTCTTCGAGGAGATGAAGCTTCCAACTCCAGGCAAAACAGCGAAAACAAAGAGCTACTCAACAGCCGCCGACGTGCTCGAAGCGCTGGCCCTCGACCACCCGATCGCCAGAAAAGTTCTCGATTTCCGTCAACTCTCGAAGCTCAAGAGCACCTACATCGATGCCCTTCCCTTATTGATCCACGAAGATAGTGGCCGTGTTCACACTACCTTCAACCAGACCGGCGCCGCAACCGGCCGTCTCTCCTCCACCGACCCCAACCTGCAAAATATCCCAATCCGCACCGCCCAGGGCCGCGCCATCCGGGCCGCCTTCGTCCCCGAACCCGGCTGGACTCTCGTCGTCGCCGACTATTCTCAAATTGAACTACGCCTGCTGGCTCACATGTCGAAAGACAAAGTTCTGGTCGAGGCCTTTAGAAACAACGAAGACATCCACACCCGCACTGCCAGCGAAGTATTCGGAATCCCACCGCTGATGGTCACCTCCGAACAGCGACGCAACGCCAAGGCCGTCAACTTCGGTATCGTCTACGGCCAAACCGGCTTCGGCCTCGCTGCCCAACTCGGCATCCCACGCTTTGAAGCAGAACAATACATCAAGCTTTTCTTCGAGCGCTATTCAGGAGTGAAACGCTTCATCGAATCGACTATTGCCGACTGCCGCAAGACCGGCATGTCCAAGACTCTCTTCGGCCGCGAGCGCCCCATCCCCGACATCGAATCCAAGAATCCGAACGCACGCAATTTCGCCGAACGAACCGCCGTCAACACGCCCCTCCAGGGCACCGCCGCCGATCTGATCAAGCTAGCCATGATCGAGCTGGACAAGATCCTCAAAGCCGAAAATTGGAAAGCCCGCTTGCTGCTGCAAGTCCACGACGAATTGGTGCTTGAGGCTCCACCGGAAGAGGTCGAAGCCTTGCGCAAGCTGGTCAAAGAGAAGATGGAGAACGTTCATCAACTCTCAGTGCCACTGCTGGTGGAAACCGGTTTCGGCCCCAACTGGCGCGACGCCAAGTAATACACTGGAAGGCACTATGCCTGAAGAAAACTCACGCCGTCAATTCCTGCTTCCCGTCGGTTTCGCGCTGCTAGTCCAACCCGGCAGCGCCCAAACCATCACAACCGACATGGAAGGCATCAAGGCTCATGAACTCAAGATCCCTGTTGCCGATGGCGAAATTCCTGCCTTCCACGCCCATCCTGCCAAGGGGAAGAACTTTCCCATCGTGATTGTGGTGCAGGAGATCTTCGGCGTACACGAACACATCAAGGATCTTTGCCGCCGGCTGGCGAAAAAGGGTTACTATGCAATCGCTCCGGCTCTTTATGCCCGACAAGGGGATCCGGCAAAGGTTGAGAACATGCAAACCCTGATGCGCGACATCGTGTCAAAGGTTCCAGATGTTCAGGTTATGTCAGATATTGATGCGACTTTGGCGTTTGCCGGTAAAGATGGAGGCGATGCTAAAAAGGCAGCCATCACCGGTTTTTGTTGGGGAGGCAGCATTGTATGGCTTTATGCCGCGCACAACCCCAGAATTAAAGCCGGCGCAGCCTGGTATGGGCGGGTAGTCGGACAACCAAGTCCAATGAGAGCAAAACAGCCAATCGACATCGCCGGCTTATTATCAGTTCCCGTTCTCGGCCTCTATGGTGGCAAAGACCAGGGAATTCCCATTGAGAGTCTCGACAAGATGAGGGAGGCGCTTAAGGCAGGTAAATCCAAAAGCGAAATCATTGTCTATCAGGAGGCTCAACACGGCTTCAACGCAGACTACCGGCCAAGTTACGGAAAAACTGATGCAGAAAATGCCTGGGCAAAGATGCTTGCCTGGTTTAAGGCCAACGGAGTCGCCTAAAAATGAAACAGGCCGCCCTGGAGGGAAGCGGCCTGAACATGTGGGATTCTAAAGAACCCCGCGCATAGACTCCTCTGGAGGAAAGAGTCTAATGTCATTAGTGTAAACCTGAGCTGACCACTAAAAAATAGTACTCACGTACTAAAGCGCTCTATTCAACTAAAAATCTGGTATCCACATCCACAAGGAGCGCATCTGGCAATATCTGGATACCGCGAATCTCCAACTTTGAAATGGAGACCTTATAGGGAGAGGCAGCTGACCCTGCAGCAAGAAGTTTCCTCATCTCATCTCGAATTGGATATCGTATCGCATCCCCGATACTTGTCTGCAGAGCCTTTAAAACCTGTCGGGAATAATAAGTGTCGCGCGAGGAGATCTTTACAGTCGGCTTAGATAGCAGCAACGTTCCGTCTTTGGTAGAAAGATCGGACAGGATTTCGAAAGCAAACGAATCTCCAAAACCAATGCACTTGCCCAGGATGTCCATTGAACTTTTGCCGGTAAATTTGGCCTGGATGAGGAGTTGGCCGTCCCGGCTGGAAAAATGCGGTTCAGCCAGGTAGGCAAAGTTGCACTTTGTCTTTGGTGTGCCTTTCACGTAACGCTTTCCGTCCTGGGTGAATAGCTGCTGAGCCAATTGCTTTTCAAGCAGGGGGAATCGGATTTCGATTTCGATCGCCCAGGCGAGGCAGGTTGTGAGAAGCAGAAGGGCAACAGATTTCATAGGTTTTAGGGTAAAACGAAAAACCCCAACTGTGAAGCAGTTGGGGTTTCGTATGAATTTAATTGGGCAACGACCTACTCTCCCACACAGTCGCCCGTGCAGTACCATCGGAGCTGAGAGGCTTAACTTCCGTGTTCGGTATGGGAACGGGTGGGACCCTCTCGCTATGGTCACCCAAAACTTGTGATGGCTTAAAAGCAATCGATAAGCTTTGATATTGAATGTTGACAGACAGCCACTTTGTATAAAATTGGAGCGTACTGAAGTAACAACAAAATGCTGTATTTGTTGTAAAATTTATGGCCAAGCCGAACGGGCTATTAGTAACGGTTAGCTCAACGTATTACTACGCTTCCACATCCGTCCTATCAACCAAGTCGTCTTCTTGGGCCCTTCAGGGATATCTCATCTTGGGGAAGGTTTCGCGCTTATATGCATTCAGCGCTTATCCTGACCAAACTTCGCTACGCAGCTATGCCTCTGGCGAGACAACTGCATCACAAGAGGTTTGTTCATCCCGGTCCTCTCGTACTAGGGACAAGCCCCCTCAAATATCCTACGCCCACCACAGATAGGGACCGAACTGTCTCGCGACGTTCTGAACCCAGTTCACGTACCGCTTTAATAGGCGAACAGCCTAACCCTTGGGAGCTTCTACACCCCCGGGATGCGATGAACCGACATCGAGGTGCCAAACCGGAGCGTCGATGTGAACTCTTGACTCCGATCAGCCTGTTATCCCCGGCGTACCTTTTATCCGTTGAGCGATG
>JAPKYY010000687.1 GCA_026394095.1 Acidobacteriota bacterium
AGCGCGCTATCGGCTACACAATGGACGGCATCAGTGGCAAAGAGCCCGCCGTCGGACAGGTCGGTGACTACCAGCGCACCATGATTGCTTCCCTCGACGCCATTCAGGAGTTCAAGATGTGGACCACAGGCGCTCCCGCAGAATTCGGCCACTCCGCCGGCGGCCAGCTCAGCACCGTCTTCAAGAGCGGCGGCAACGCCTTCCACGGAACAATCGAAGATCGCTACACCGATATCAATCTCGTTCACCGCGCCTACCTCGAACAACTCCCCCGCAGTGGTGAATTCACTTATCACGAATGGGGTGCAACGGCTTCCGGCCCCATCATCCGCAACAAGACCTTCTGGTTTGCCGGCGTCCAACAGCACTACGAGAAGCTCAGTGAAACCGTAATTGTCTCTGTTCCTAGCGCGGACATGCTTGCCGGTAACTTCAACTTCGGCGGTCGCGGCCTACCCATCTACAACCCCTTCACAACAAGGCTCAACGGCAATACCTGGACCCGCGATCCCTTCCCCGGCAATGTCGTACCCTCCAACCTCTTCGACCCGGTCTCAAGGAAAGTCCTGGATCTGAAACCCTGGCGCGCCGCCTCTGATGCCGGCACCATCCAGCCCACTGGCCCGATCAACAACCTGACTTACAACGCCGGTGGCGCCTATGACTTCCAGCGTTACGATGCCAAAATCGATCACCAGTTCAATCTCAACCATCGTCTCTTCGGCCGTTACTCTCAGGTGCGTCATCGCAGTCAGGAACGGCCAGTGCGCGAGCTTACCGAAATTGTCTATGGCAATGTTTTTGTCCGTCCGCTCGATCAGCGCAACATTGTCCTCTCTGATACCTACACTTTCAACCCCACTACGATCAACGAAATGCGCCTTGGCTTCAATCGCCGCCTGAATCGTGGTGAGCCAGAGAGCTTCGGACAGAACTGGGCTTCCAAGTTGGGCATCCCGGGCGTTTCTGCCGATACCTTTCCTGACTTCCAGAATCCGGGGGGCAGCCGCTTCTACAACTTTGGTCCCGGCGGCAAGACTCTCGATGTCGCTGAAGACTATACCTTCCAGGAAAACTTCACCAAGATTGTAGGCAAGCACACCATCAAGGTAGGCTACGAGGCCATGCGTACCCGCTACAATTCGCTCTTTGGCAGCCTGGATTCAGGCCAATATCGTATGGCTGGCACCGAGCTGCCATTTACCCCCAACACAGGCAACCCTTTCGCCAGTTTCCTCCTGGGAACGGTCGGGCAGGGTGTCTTCCAGCAGAATCGCGCTACCTGGTTGCCGCGCTGGTGGTCACACGCTGTCTACGCGCAATCCTCCTGGCGCCCTCGCCGTAATCTCACCCTGGAGTTAGGCATCCGCTGGAGCTACGAGTCGCCCTTTTCAACCAAATTCGGCCAGCAGTCTCAATTTGTACCGGACGCAACAGATCCACTCACTGGCCTCAAAGGTGCCCTCGTCCACACCAAAGGCAACCTCGCCAAACGTGACCTCAACAACTTCCAGCCCCGTATTGGTGTCGCCTGGACTCTCGATCCCAAAACCGTTCTTCGCGCCAGCTTTGGCCTCTACACAGTCGATCTGATGACCAACGGTACGGGTCAGAATTTTGAAGAATACGTGGCCACCGCCAACGTTCAGGCCGCTCCCGGAGACCCCAGCCACGCCTTTGTCCTCTCCATGGGCCCAGGCTCCATCAATTTTCCTTCTGCTCCCGATGGCAGTGTTCCCTTTCAGGGCACCAACTACGGCGGCCGCAATGCTTCCTGGTTTGATCCCAACATGCGGCTCCCCTATGTCGCAATGTGGTCATTTGGAGTGCAGCGCCAGGTATCAAAGTCCTGGCTTTTTGAACTCCTCTACCAGGGTTCTTCAGGCGTTGGCCTTTTGAACAACTGGGACATCAACGTGGTTCCCCTAAACATCTCAACCGATACCGCCGTGCTCAATCAGGTCTTTAATGCAACCCAGAACTACAAGCCTTACCGGCAGTTCGGTTCCATCCAGCATTACTCCAACTACGGCCACAACTCTCACCACTCCGGCACCGTCCGCGCCGAGAAGCGCTATGGCCAGGGCCTAACCCTTACCTCGTTCTATCAATACGGCAAGACGCTAAATGATGGCGACGATGATGGCGGCCGAACCGGCATCACTTACTACAACCGGCAGCTCGAAAAGGCTCGTGCCAGCTACGACATCCGCCATCGCTTTGTCACCGTAGCCACCTATGAACTACCCTTCGGCAAGGGCCGCAAGTGGATGTCCGGCGGTGGTTTCAAAAACTACATTTTCGGTGAATGGGATTTTGCAGGAACACAGACAATGCAGTCTGGCCCACCCTTCAACGTGACATTTGCCGGCAGTCCAAACCGTTATCTGCCCGGCCAGTTCCGCCCTAACGGCGTCCTCCCCGCAGAGCAAATGGTTGTCGACAACTACTCCATCGGAGCCAATCGCTTCCCATTGACTGCCCAGAATTCTTACCTCAACGTCAACGCCTTTGCCTATCCGGCTGCCTTTACCGCCGGTACTCTTGGCCGAAATGTTCTGGAATCACCAGGCCTCAATTGGACACAGCTCTCAATCTCGAAGACGTTCCTGGTCCGCGAACGCATGCGCTTCTCGATTCGTTGGGATTGCAACAATCCAACCAAACAACCCCAGCTTGCCGATCCTGGCAGCAGCTACAATCTCCAGAGCATTGGTGCTTTCGGGCGATTTAACGGTATCGGCCGTGGCAGCTTCTCCGATATCGGCACCGCCCGAATGCACCATGTTGTTGTGGGTCGTTTTGAGTTCTAGTCGCTAGATCGAGTTCACACCCGAAGCGAGGAAACCGCCATCTACGGCAATACTCTGGCCAGTGATGTAGCTTGCTGCATCACTGGCCAGCAGCACGCAGGCTCCCACTAGTTCTTCCGTTTTGCCAAAGCGCTTCATCGGCGTGCGCGTAATGAACTCCCGGCCGCGCTCTGTACCGTTGAGCAAGGCTGAGTTCAACTCGGTCGGGAAGACCCCAGGCGCAATGCAGTTCACATTGATCCCATCCAGCGCCCATTCAATGGCAAGCGAGCGTGTAAGACTGAGCACCGCTGCCTTGGACGCGCAGTACGCAGTCACCTGCGTGAGGCCAACAAAAGAACTCAGGCTCGCAATGTTCACAATTCGCCCCTTGCCACTGGCCTTCAGCGGCCCATAGAAGCTCTGGCAAGCCCTCAGGATGCCGGTTACGTTTACATCCATTACCCGGTTCCACTCTGCTTCTTCTACATCAATGGTCGGCTTGCGAAAAGTCTGCCCGGCGGCATTCAAAAGAATGTCGACTCCACCCAGCTCTGCAAGCACTGCTTCGCGAAGTGCATCGAGGCTTTCTCTCGATCCTGCGTCACATGTCTGGATCAGCGTCTTGCGGCCCATGGCCGTAATCTCGGCGCACACTTCGGCAATATTTGCCTCGCGCCTTCCTGTAGGTACTACATTCGCTCCTGCTCGGGCCATTCCGAGAGCCAGCGTCTTTCCGATTCCCGATGTCCCGCCAATCACTACTGCGTTACGCCCGCGCAAATCGATTCCTTGGATCTGTGTTTCAGTCGACATGCATTCCAGTGTATTTGAGAATCCGTCTCAGCTCCGAACTTTGAATGGGCTTGGTGAGGTAGTCGTCCATTCCCGCTGCCATACATTTCTCACGGTCTCCGTCAAACGCATTCGCCGTAATCGCAACGATCCTCTGGTGCTGGCTTCGTCCCGCTTCCCCCCGCCTTATCTGGCGCGTAGCTTCAAGTCCATCCATCACTGGCATCTGCACATCCATCAGCACGAGGTCCACTTCCAGACGTCCCAGCGCCTCCACTGCCTCCTGGCCGTTGGAAACTAGCGTTACCGAGTGCCCATCGCGGCTCAGAAGTTTGGCAATCAGCTTCTGATTGATCGCATTGTCTTCAGCCACCAATACGCGCAAAGGCTCCTGCACTTCAGCTACTCTCTCAACCACTGTTGCTGGTGCTCGCCCCGCCCTGAGCGGTAGCGTGAAATGAAAGGTGCTTCCCTCAACCATCGCCTCAGACCCAGGCTTCTGCCATGGGCTCTCCAGCCAGATCTTTCCACCCATCTTCTTCACGAGTTCGAGAGTGATCGCCAGCCCCAGGCCGGTTCCTCCATGTTTGCGCGTTGCTGTTCCATCGGCCTGAACAAATGGAGCAAACACTTTCTTTTGCTGATCGGCCGGAATCCCGCCGCCGCTGTCCCGAATCGCCCAATGCAATTGCTCACCCACCAATGCAACTTCGATGCTTACTCCCCCGCGCTCAGTAAACTTCAATCCGTTCCCAACCAGATTGAACAGAACCTGACGCAAGCGGTGCTCGTCTCCCACCACATATCGCGGGATTGCGTCTTCCAGATGCCATTCCAGTTTCAGACCCTTTTCCCTTGCTCTGAGCCCCAGTGTTGTTACCACTGCACCCACACACGCTGCAAGGTCAAAGTCCTTCTCAAGCAGATCCAGCTTACCGGCTTCCACCTTCGACAAGTCCAGGATGTCGTTGAGCAGGTTCAGCAATTCTCCGGCCGACTGCGAAGCCATCTTTAAGTAGTCTTGCTGTTCGGCACCTGCCGGTGTTTCCAGCGCCAACTGATTCATCCCCAGAATTGCATTCATCGGTGTGCGTATTTCATGGCTCATGTTGGCCAGAAAAATGCTCTTCTGCCTGCTGGCCGCTTCTGCGTCTTCCCGGGCACTTCTCAATTCGATCACCATTTTGCCCCGCTCACGATAACTCCGAATCGCCAAAACCAACAGCACTCCCAATGTGAGCGCCATCGCAGTCGCCAGGGCCAGAAAAGCATTTTCCCGGTACCACGGCATTGGCACCTCAAACCAGTACTCTGCCGCATTTCGCTCAATGTTGCCATTGCGATCCATGCTCTTGACTTCCAACTTGCGCCGCCCCGCAGCCAACCCTTCAAATTGCGCCTCATCAGCTTCAGTAAATTCAGTCCATGCGCCTTCATCCAGCCGCCAGGAAAACAAGAGTTGCTTCCCTTCGGTTTGCTTCCATCGGTCAGTCCCTCCCAGTGCGATGCGGATGAATCCACTAGCCGACGCCTGCCGTGTATTTCTCGACTGGCTCAACAGAGTATGCGGCGGCTCTGTGTCCTTCTCCATCCCGTAAAGACTAAGCCCTTGAGTAGTCCCCGCCCATATTCTGCCCTTGCTGTCTTCAAATACTTTGTGAGTCATCCCAGAAGGCAATCCATCTTCCTCTCCATTTCGAATCAGATGCCCATTCGTGATTCGCAGCACACCGGTTGCCGTTGCCATCCACACAGTTCCAGCCCGGTCCCGCATCACACTCCTCACCCGGTCCATTCCCTCCCGCAAGCCGCTCAAATGGCCTTCACGCCACTCCATCAAGCTTCTTCTGCCACCCACTAGTACCCGCCCACCCTCGTCCTGCCAGAGGGCGAAGAATCCATCTTCAAGCCAGCCATTTTCTGGAACGACGCTGGAGAATTGTGAGCCTGCCAGTATTCCACCACCACCCGCACCAGCCAGCCAGAATCGACCGTCCTCCATCTCCATGAGATCTTTGAGAACGCCACCCTGCCAGCTTCTTGTCAAATCTGCCAGGACTTCGAAGCGGCTGCCATCAAAACTTTCGATCCGAAACCCGGGCCCCGTGTTCATCACCACGGTGCCATCCCGCCTGGCCTTGAAGAATCGGATGGGCTGATCTTTAGCCCTTTCAAGTCGTTTAAATTTTGCACTCGAAGGATCAAAAACGAACACCTCATCGCTTCGGTCTGCCAGTTGTGCCTTAACGAAAATCCTGCCATCTTTCATCGGGAGCAACGCCCGGGCCATCAGGTTATGAGTCGAATACCCTGCCGGCAGTAGATACTTCGCCCAATGCTTCCCATCAAAGGACACAAGAGAATTTGTAGCCGCAAACCACAACCGCCCCAGCTTGTCTTCTGCGATGTCATGCACGTGCTGATCTACGCCTGACGCTCCTGCTGGAGTCGCCCAGAGGCTTGGCTTTCGATGAAGCAGCCCGTCCACTGTCCCCAGCCAGAAGCCGCCATCAGGCTCGGTAACAACAGAGAGAATCTCACTCGAAAGCCGCCCGCGTCTGGGCACCACTTCTTTCTTTGCCCCTGACATCCTATACAGATTCCGCCCATCCAGTATCCATGCTGCTCCTTCTGGCCCGGGCCAGCCGAAGCTTTTTGGCCCCATATCTCGAGCGAGCAGCTTCAGCCCCTCCGCGTCCCACTGCGCCACTCCACGCCGTCCCTCGATGGACCCTGAAAACACCAACTGCCCTCCCACCCCGGGTGCCAGATGATCCAGTTCGCCCATGCCCAAATTCCGGCTGCTTCGCGATTCCCACTCGCCCTTTCCCGACAACCTCCCCACTCCCGTCTCGCCGGCAATCCACACTTCCGCTCCAAATCCCGGGATTAGCTCCCGGAAATTCCCAATCCCCGATTGACTTGCTTCTCGCTTGAGATCCCACCGCTTGGTAGCCGGATCGTAAACCTCAATCCGGTCTCGGCTCAATACCAATAACCTTCCATCTCCAAGTGGGCAGACGTCCAGCCTCTCTTGCCCTGTTTTGGCGGCAACCTCTACCCTCCACCTACCCCGCGTAAGCTGCAATATTTCCTGCTCTACCAGGCTCCAGGCTCCACCCCTTTCGTCAGGCCAAACCCGGCTTCTCCAATCCCGCCATGCCTGCGCGCTCAACACAGGATCAGAGATCAACCTGACTTTCTCGCCATCGAGAATGCTCAGCTTTCCCATCATTCCGTGGCGCGACCAAATCTCACCACTTTTACTACGGCTCAAGTCCCGGCTGTAGGATTCCATCATGCCGTCGTTGATAGTCCAGTAGCGCCAGCCTTCACCGCTTTGCCCATAGAGAGCCGAAGCTGCGCATAACAATAGCCCCGTAAACCATCGATTGCGCTTTGCCTTCATTTCAAATCTCGCAACTCCATATCGGGTGCTTCATATGCTTCTTGAATCGCTAATTTAATCTGACACTTTGAGTATAGAAATATTTTTTTATACTTCAATCTACAAATACTAGAAATTACTAGGATAATGTGAAAACAATTCCTATGCCAGCCGCAAAACCTTATCACCACGGCAATCTTCGGGAGA
>JAPKYY010000738.1 GCA_026394095.1 Acidobacteriota bacterium
TGACAAGTGGCAGCCGAAGGGGCTGGAGGGTTTTCACATTCGTGCGCGTGGGCACGAGATGCAGTTGGTGGATGATGTTGGGCATCCGGATGCGCAGAAGGGGCCGCTGAAGCAGTGTGGGTCTCTTTACAACCACATCGCTTGTGCGCGCCCGGCGAAAGTGCGTTTGGGTGAGTTCAATACGGCGCGCCTGTTGATTCGCGGGCTCCACGTGGAACACTGGATCAACGGGGAGCGGCTGGTGTCGTATGAGCTGGAATCGGTGAAGCCGTCGGCAATTTCGCTGCAGAACCACGCTTGTGATGTGTGGTTCCGCAAGCTGAAGATTGTCGGTTAGCTAGGGCAGCGCGAAGGCGATGTACTGGCCGTCGATGGGCTTCTGTGTGGCCGGGATGAGCCCGACCTGGGCTGAGGCGCAGAAGACGATGTACTGCTTGCCGTTGACTTCGTAGATCGCAGGGATGCCTTCCATCGCGGTGGGGACTTCCTGCTCAAAAAGCAGCTTGCCGTTTTCGATGTCGAAGGCGCGGACCTTGCGATCGCGCGTGCCGGTGAAGATGATTCCTGTGGCCGTTACGATCGGCCCGAGCTTGGGATAGTGGGTGCCGGTGTTTTTGATGCCTTTGGCGGCGAGCTCGGGGACTTCGCCGAGGGGCTGGGTCCATTTGATCGAGCCGTCGTTCAAATCATAGACGGTGAGTGAGGTCCAGGGTGGCTTGATGGCAGACAGACCGTCGCTCGCGATCATGAAGCCGAAGGCGCTTTCGAAGCGTTCTTCTGCGGTCATGCCGGGGACTTCGTCGACCTTCTTGTCGAGCTTGAGCAGGCAAGGGAGATCTTTGCTGACTACGACGAGGGTGCCTTTGAATGGATCAACGGCTGCGCCGCCCCAGTTGGCTCCACCGTTGTTGCCGGGCATCTGGATTGCGCCGCGTTTGGCCGGTGGCGTGAAGAGGCCTTCGTTGCGGGCGCTGAGGATCTGGTCGCGGAACTTGGCGCGGTCTGCGGCGCTCAGGTAAGGGCTGAGATCGTCGACACCGAAGGTTTGGCGGGCGAAGGGTGCGGGCTTGGTGGGGAAGGGCTGGGTGGGCCAGGTGCTTTCACCCGGCATGTCGGTCTTGGGGACGGGGCGTTCTTCGATGGGCCAAAGGGGCTTGCCGTTGGTACGATCGAAGACCCAGACGAAGCCTTGCTTCGAGACTTGGGCTACTGCGTCCACAGTCTTACCTTCGTGCTTGACGGTGAGGAGCTTGGGGGCAGTGGAATCATCGTAATCCCAGATGTCGTGGTGGACCATCTGGTAGTGCCAGAGACGCTTGCCGGTGCGGGCGTCGATGGCGATGAGCGAGTCTGCGAAGAGGTTGTGGCCTTCACGATCCTTACCGTAGAAGTTGTACTTGGCGCTGGCGGTGGGGGCGAAGAGGATGCCGCGCTTTTCGTCGATGCTCATCTCGCTCCAAACGTTGGCGCCGCCGACGGTTTTCCAGGCGTCTTTGGGCCAGCCGTCGTAGCCGAATTCGCCGGGGCGGGGAATGGTGTGGAAGGTCCAGGCGAGTTTGCCGGTGCGGACGTTGTAGGCGCGGATGTCGCCCGGGGCAGAGCCGTAGCCCTGGTTGGTGGCCGAGCCAACGATGATCAAGTCTTCGAAGATGCGGCCGGGGGAGAGGGATTGCAGGACGGTGAGGAGCTTGGGGTCGCGGTCGAGGCCTTCGCGGAGATCGACCTGGAATGATTCGATCGTCTTGCCGGTCAGGGCGTCGATGGCTCGCATGATGTGGTTGCTAG
>JAPKYY010000861.1 GCA_026394095.1 Acidobacteriota bacterium
CAGAAGCAAGCCGCCGACACTAGCTACAATCCGAGGTCCCTTGCGATCTTGCCAAAAGCCAGCAACAATCATTCCTGCCGCAAAAGCCAGCAGCGAATACCGGTAAGGCATCACGCTCTGCGCGCGAGTCCATCCATGTAACTGTTCCAGAGGACCTCGAAACACACTCCAGCTGTAGAGGATCCCCAACAACACCTGCATAAAAATAGCTGCCGCAGCGTAGCGGCCCCGGTTCAGATTTTGAGCTTCAGACACCGCTCCATAATACTGAAGATGCTGCGAACCCACTACAGACTAACGAATCAACTTCATCGCCAGGTCTGCAAATTTCAAACTAGCGGTTCTGAAGAAACATTGCAGTGGAGTGTAAAAACTCCTGAGCCGCCGCCACCGTTGCGGAAGCTAACTCCGCTCCTAACATAGCTCGGTCCCTCAGGCAACGATGCCGAATACCCTGCCAACAAGTGCGGTACAAGCCATGGCGACTACACCCCAAAACGCCACGCGAATTGCACCTGGCAAAAGCGGCGCTCCTCCGAGCCGTGCGGCTAGTCCACCTAGGATTACCAGCAACAACAGAGTGACGACTGAAACTGCAATACTCACCGATGCCAGCGGCACGAATATTACAAGCAACAAAGGCGGAGCGGCCCCAACAATAAAGGCCGCTGCAGAAGCCATCGCCGCCTGAAGCGGCCGTGCAATTGTGGCCTGTGACATTCCCAACTCGTCTCTGGAATGTGCCCCAAGCGCATCTTTGCCCGTTAGTTCCTGAGCAACCTGGAAGGCGAGTTGTGCGCTTAAGCCGCGCTCAATGTAGATCGCTGTCAGCTCAGCCAGTTCTGCCTCCGGCTTGCTGGCCAGTTCAGCCGTTTCCCGCGCTAAATCTGCTTTCTCCGTATCGGCTTGTGAGCTCACGGAGACATACTCGCCAGCCGCCATCGAAAGTGCTCCTGCCACAAGTCCAGCGGTGGCTGCAATCAATACAGGCTCAAGCTTGGTTTGTGCCGCAGCCACCCCAAGCACAAGACTGCTTGTTGAAATCAAACCGTCATTGGCCCCCAATACTGCTGCCCTGAGCCAGCCAATATGGTCGTTTCGATGCCATTCAAGGTGTCGCATGCGCCACCTCCTCTCGCCTATCGGTTCTGTAGAAATGTAGCGGTTGAGTGGAAAAACTCTTTGAGAGTAGCAACTGCTGCCTCAGGCAACGCCGCCTCTCCAAGCGCCCGGTCCATCATCTCTACCCAACGGTCCCGAGCCTTCTCGTCGACCGCAAATGGCGCATGCCGCATCCGCAACCTCGGATGTCCCCGCTTTTCAAGATAATCGGTCGGGCCCCCAAACCGGAACATCAGGAAGTCCCGCAACCTCTCTTCAGCCCCCACCAGATCATGCTTCGGATACATCGGCCCCAGAATGTCGTCTTCGGCTACCTGCCGGTAGAACGCACCGACCAAACGTCGAAACCCGTCTTCCCCAATCACTTGAAACAAGTCTTCTTCGGCTATCTTTTCAACACTCACAATCCCATCCTAAGGCACCACCAGAATGGGCGCTTGCCAGAACGCACCTTTGCCACCCTTGGGGTCCACCACAGTCACCTGGCACAAATACTCCCCAGTCTCAAGCCCCGTCAGTGGCAACCTCATCTGGAGCGCCACAGTCTTCAACCGGTTCTTCATCGCATCCACGCTTCCCATGGGTGTGGTTTCAAACACCTTCTCCTGCCCGCGATAGAAGGTGACATAAGCAAACACCGGCTTCACCACATCAGACTCCTGCTGGTAAGTCTGCAGGTAAACAAAAATCTCCTTCGACTTGCTGAAGACTCTTGTCACCGAAGGAATCAATTTCATCCCTTCATACACAAGCGGATTGCTAACCTGCGCCAGCTTCTCCTTATCCTTCGAAGCATTAAAAAGTGCCTCGCGCATATCCACCCTCTGGCTGCTCAGCACCACAGAACTCATGGGCACCCGAACCACTTCTTTGTTCAAATTCGGAACCACAAAAGCCATTTCAAACGTACCCATCCTGCCTGTTTCAGCATCGCGGGCGAGAATCTTGATCTTGTATTTTCCGGGCAGCAACGTAAACCCGGTGTCGTATTCAATCGGCCTGCGAGACAATTCAGCAGCCGTTGCCCCACTCAACTTGATATCCACCTTGTCGCGGACGTTCGAAATCGTTGAGCCATACTCATCCTTGATCTCACCGAGGAAATCAATCAGTGTCCGCTCAGCCCCACCCTTCCTCGCCAAAGCTAGTTCACTCCCCGGAATCTTCACTACCACCGGCACATAATACTCAGCCCGGTTCAATTGAAAGTAGGAAACTTCCATCGCAATCGTCAGATCCGTCACCGGGTCACCCAGCCGCAACGCATCCTCAAGCTGCCGCTCTTTGTCGGCCGTGGTGAACTTCGAGAAAACCTTGCTGCCATAATAGCCCTTCCGGTAATCGAGATTTGCTCCTGCCTGCCCAGGCAAGCTGATCACAACCTTCCGAAACTTCCCGTCCTCAGCGGTATTGGTCGAATAGTAGCCAAGGATGTAATAGCTCTCCGTCGCCTGCTGAGCATTCTCGATCCCGCGCCCCAGATCATTAGAATCAAGCAGCGCCTTCCCGCCCGTATCTGCCGCCAACGTCCAGAGCGTATCCTGCGATCGCTGCAAATTCGAAGTCACCGCATTGGCTGCCGCACCCGTGTACATCGCCAGTCCACCAGAGGATCCTCGCGTCGCATCTCCAAGCGGCGCCTGCGCCACAAGTCCCCGCGCATCCACGGGCCAAAACGAAACTCCCGCCCGAATTGCCGCATTCACCGTGGCCTGCAACTGCGCCTGGTTACTCGTGCCATTCAACCGCAACCCGCTGGCAAAATACACCAGCGACTTCTTCTCATTGAGTCGCCCCAGCATCGAAGCCGCTGTCTGCAAAGCTGCAAGCTGACGATCCGTAAAGAAGATATTGAACTCGGAATCATTCTGCCCAAAAGCCGCCCCAGTGTCTGCTTTGTTCGGGTCATTGCTACTACGAGGAGCGTTCTCGTCCTCACCCACAATCATCGTTTCGATCACACTCAGCAACTTAGCCCTGTCGGCCGTAAAGTCCTGAAACACCTGCACAGCCCCACCCTCAAACGCCATCACCGCCATCAGGTCCACACTGGTCATCTGCGTCCGGATAAACTTCTTGGCCGCCTCAAAAGCGCGTACCTGATCCGGCACAGGCATCGATGTCAAATCAAAATAAAGTGCAAGCAAGCGCCGGTCGCGATAATGAACATCACCGGCAATTTGAGTCCGCGTGAGCCGAGGCACAGGCACGATTCTCTGCGTCGAAGGAATCTCCGAACTCGGCACCACTGCATCAAACTTTTGATACTCAAAGAACTTGATCTCTTGCGCGACTCCATCCTCGGTCACAACAAATTCTTTGGCCGCGAGTCCCGTAATCGGCTTCCCATTCTTGTCCTTGACATTCACGGTCTCGACAACCAGTTGCGTTGTACTTTTGAAAGTTTGTCCAGAGCACAAACCCACAAGCAAA
>JAPKYY010000787.1 GCA_026394095.1 Acidobacteriota bacterium
GGGCCTGACCAGCTTCAGCCTCACAGGCTATGTTGCAGGTCTTGCTCTACTGACCCTGCCCGAAATTGGATGGACGTCTGTTGCCCTGCTTCCTTTACTGGCGCTGGGTTTGAGTCTTCGCGTCGAAGACTTCAAGACGGGTTTCGCTAGCGCCAGCGCTCTCGTATTGGGGATTCTCTACATCTTTGGGGCCTGGCGGTGCGGCATTGCACTGCACGAGAAAAGCCATCACTGGCTCTTCTTTGCTGCAGCCCTCAACTGGACCGGCGACGTAGCTGCCTATTACACAGGGCGCACCTTCGGCAAACACAAACTGGCTCCCTCGATCAGCCCAGGTAAAACCATAGAAGGGGCCTTCGGAGGAATCGTTGCCAGCGTCCTTTTCGGTTGTATCTACCTGCCCAAAGTTCTCCCTGAGGTCGGGCTCCTCGAGGCTGCCATACTGTCGATCATCGGCAATGTCGCAGGACAAATCGGCGACTTGTCCGAGAGTGCCCTCAAGCGCGGAGCCAACATGAAAGATTCAGGCACCATGCTTGCCGGCCACGGCGGTTGGCTCGATCGACTCGACTCCAGCCTCTTTTCGATGCCTGCCATCTATTGGACCCTGATATCCTACTCCCGCTGGCACTAATTCCATGTCCCTACCCAACCCCGAGCCGATTCTCTTCCTGATCGAAGCTTTCCGTCGTTCTCAGGCGATGTTTACTGCGGTAGAGTTGCGTATCTTCGACCACCTCGAACACGCCCCTCTGGGCGCACACCAACTCGCCTCCCTCATCCAGGCCAACCCCGATGCTTTGGAGCGGCTGCTAAACACCTGCGTTCATCTGGAGCTGCTTACGCTCGACAACGGTGCTTACGCCAACCTACCCTTATCCTCCACCTACCTCACTCGTACTTCGCCCGACTCGCTGATCGGCTACATCGAGTACTCGCAGAAAGCACTCTGGCATCTCTGGGCCAAACTTCCCGATGCCGTGCGCGAAGGCACTCACCGCTGGGAGCAGGTCTTTGGCGGCCAGGGCGAACTCTTCTCGCACTACTACAAGACCGAAGAGGACAAGCGCAGATTTGTCATGGGTATGCATGCCTTTGGGCAAATCAGTTCTCCCAAAGTGGTGAGAGCGTTCGACCTCTCTGGCTTCAAGCACCTGGTGGATCTGGGAGGCGCCACCGGGCACCTTCCGATCGCAGCTTGTCAGGCTTATCCAGGTCTCAAGGCCAGCGTCTTTGATCTGCCTGCGGTGCTCAACGTCACCCGAGAAGTGATCGACGGCGCGAGCCTGAGCGATCGCATCGATACGGTTGGCGGAGACTTCTTTGCCGACCCTTTCCCCCAGGCAGACCTCTTCGCTCTGGGCCGCATCCTGCACGACTGGACGCGCGCCAAGATCGACCTGCTGCTCAAGAAGATCTACGAAACGCTGCCCGAAGGCGGCGGGATTTTGATTGCCGAAAAGTTACTGGATGAATCGGGAGTCAAGCCCCTGTGGACGCTGCTGCAGTCGCTAAACATGCTGGTTGTTACCGAAGGCAAAGAGCGCCGCCTGAGTGAGTACAAAGAGATCCTTGAGACGGCTGGCTTCCGGGATGTCCAGGGCATTGTGCTTGAGCACTCGCCGCTGGATGCCATCCTTGCTCGCAAGTAGCCTACTCCGTTAATCGAATTTCGACCCTGGTGTCTGATTTGGGAATAGCTGATTCATTGTTCGATAATGTAAAAGGAAGAAGGAGTTATCACTAGTGACTTCAGCAACGATCGATTGGTCGCAGTGTCCCGCCGTAGAAAGCATTCCGAATTGATGGAGCAGTATCCGCTCACACGCGAGCAAATTGCCGCTGCACTCGAATTCGCGGCCCACAGCTTGGAACAAGCTCCCGCCTTGGCTCACCCTTAAATGCGGGTTCTCTTCGATAACAGCACGCCTCGTGGCATAGCGAGCGTTCTTGACGGGCATTCGGTAACCGAAGCCAGGGATGAAGGTTGGGATCGGCTTCGAAACGGTGAATTGCTCGATGCTGCCGAAAAGGCTGGATTCGATGTTTTTGTTACACCTGACCAGAACATACGTTACCAGCAAAACCTAAAGGGTCGTAAGATCGCAATTGTTGTTTTGAGTATTGGCCGGTGGACTCTGGTGAAGCCGTATCTCTCCCAAATTGTCCAGGCTGTCAATGCAGCAACAGCTGGTAGCTATTCCGAAGTGGAAATTCCACTCCCTCCCAAGAAGCTGTTCCCGCGAACTTAAGTTTTAAGAATTACGCTCAGCTAGGCAACTTAACAGTATGACGGCCCAGCAACAGCCAGCCTTCGCCAGACTTCACCCACATCATCATGAAGTGCAACGGCACAATCACGCCACCAACGTTATGGGCATCCATCTTGCCGTGAAGCATAGCTGAGCTTCCATCACTGCTTACAACGATGGTGACGGGCTCGCGTTCCTGGAAGTCAATATTCTTGTTCACTAGAGCGGCAATGCACTCGGCCTTATTCTCAACTTTGGCATTGGAGTGGCTATACATCAGGTCAGCGGCGAGAAGAGCATCAAGCGCTGCACCATCACCCACCTTGGCGGCGGCATTGAAGCTGGCAAACGCAGTACGGACGGCCTCTTCGGCCGTGGCAATCAGAGAAGAATCGTTCATCGTCGGGTAGTTTACCGCACTCACAGTGACAACAGACTCACATCACCAATCCGAACTGGCACCACCGCCGCCCGAATCGCCCCCACCAAACTGCGCACCGGCACTGTTGGCCTCGGGGCTTGGAGTCATGGCTTGGGGAGCAGCGAGTCCGATTGCGGTCGTCGCAGTGTTCAGCCACGCTTTGTCCTTACCGGAAAGGCGCCGCGCCGTAAAGCCGTAGCGGGTTTCATTAGGACCTTTTGCCAACCAGCGCCTGATGACCAACGCGACAACGATGAAGAGTCCACCGAGCAACATCGGGTCCCAGCTGTGCTGCTCGCCTCCGATATAGAGCTTATTGGTGACGAGCGTTAGCACCGCAACGATCCCTCCCACCGCGATGATAAAGCGGTCCTTCAGGCGCACGCCACGAGCAAGCACCACAGGCGGTAGGAGCCAG
>JAPKYY010000734.1 GCA_026394095.1 Acidobacteriota bacterium
GAGCGCCTCTTTACGATGCGATCGAATGCAGCCATGAGTATTCTGCCGGAGTCGCCCAAGGCTTATGTGGAAGTTCTTGGTGTCGAGGGGTTGAAGAAGTATCGCGAATTGTTAGAACCGATTTATCAGGTGATTGTGAATCACCAGGGTACTTCGAGGCCTGGGATGCGTGAGGCCAAGACCTTCATGAATCGGCGGGTGATGCTTTTTGAATGGATGACGGTGACCGAAGATGTCGACGAACAAGTGGCGATCATGCTTGCGATGGCCCGGCATCCGGACGAGGTTTTAACTGTTGCTTCTTACCTCGACTTGCGGGAGCGGCCGATGGATGCGTTGTTGATTGTTCAGAAGGCCTTTGCCAAGGCTGCGAACCCAAAGCTTGCCAGGTTTCTCGCTGATCGATTCGACAAGCAAAGCCAACCCGACGAAGCCCTTCCCTTCCGGTGGTATCTGTTTGAGCAGAAACCGGATCAGGATCATTTTAATGCGCTGATGCACACGGCTGGCCTGTCCAGGCAAAGTGCAGAGTGGCGGGAGCGGGCGATGGCTTTTGCGGCGGAGCATTCCAAGGGACTGCATATCGAACTGCTGCTGAACGAGGATCGACTGGAAGATGCACTGTCTCAGGCGCGGTTGAACGGTGCACCGATCACCTCCTGGGCGAAGCTGGCGGATGCCTATACGGTTAAGGATCCCCGCCTTGCTATCGAACTGTATTTCGATTGTGCCGAGTTTGCTTTGAAAGAAAAGCGGCCTGCCAGCTACATCCCGGCGGCCTGGCAATTGGCAGTCGACTCGGTTACTTTTCAGGTTTTCAATTCCCGGTTGCGTGCACTTTTTGGCAAGGAAAAATTGCCGGATTGGTATGTGGCGAAATTGGTGGAGGCCGGCATTCCTGTCGCAAAATTGCTTCAATAGTTGACGTTTTGCTCTGAAGAGAATAAGCTTTGTAGTTTATCTGATCCCCCAGGTCAGAAGCAGAAAGGCTGCTTGGCGAATTGTCCAAGCGGCCTTATTTTTTGATCCCGCTATCCTAGTATCTTGACTGCAACGACTCCGACACTCCTTCGCCAAATCAGCCTCAGTGCCGCTGTAGCGCTGGTAGTGTCGAATATGGTTGGCACGGGAATCTTTACGACTCCCGGTTATCTTGCCCGTGATCTCGGCGACCCCAAGCTGTATTTTGCAATCTGGCTTATTGGAGGGCTCGTTGCCCTGATCGGTGCGCTCTGCTACTCAGAGCTTGGCGTCAATTTCCCTTCTTCTGGTGGCGAATATGTTTTCCTCACGCAAGCCTATGGCCCGGTGTGGGGCTTCATGACCGGATGGACCAGCTTTGTTGCCGGCTTCGCAGCGCCTGCGGCAGCGACAGCACTCGCTTTTGCCGACTATTGCGGCTACTTCTTTCCGGTCTTTCAGCAGTCGAATGTCTTTCTGCAGATTGGATCCGGCGTGTTCAGCCTGCAAATTGGCGGGGCACAGGTTCTTGCCTGTTCTGCTTTGGGCGTTGTGACGATTGCCAACCTATTTGGCGTGCAACGCGCAGTGGCGTTGCAGACAGTTCTGACCGGCTTAAAGCTGGGGGTAATCGGCACCTTCGTTTTACTTGGGCTTGCTGTCGGGGCAGGGACTTGGGCCAACTTCTCGCTGCCGGCAATCCGGGAGTCCACTGTGCCTCTGAGTTCACAATTTGCGATCAGCCTCTTTTACGTCTATGTCAGCTACTCGGGTTGGAATGCTGCCACTTACGTTGCAGAGGAATTGCGCGACCCCGTGAAGAATCTGCCGCTCGCTTTGGCCATTGGGACTGGGCTGGTGACGGTGTTGTTTCTGCTGCTCAATCTCGTCTTCGTCTACGCGGCCCCACTTGGAGCGATGAAGGGTGTGGTGGCGATTGGCTCGCTTGCTTCGGCCCGGTTATTTGGATCACAGGTTGGCGGCTTGTTCAGCGCCTTGATTGCGATCGCGCTCCTCGCCATGGTGAATGCGTTGATGACTGTGGGGCCGAGAGTAGCCTATGCAATGGCCAGTAATGGCGCATTCTTTCGTACCGCGGCCAAGGTTGATCCGCAGTGGCGTACGCCCGCTCCAGCGATTCTGTTGCAGGCCACCGCTGCGATGGTGATGACGCTCACCTCGCTGCCCTCGCTGTTTTTCTTTATTGGATTTACTCTGAATTTCTTTTCGGTTTTAAGCGTAGCTTCGCTGTTTCAATTCCGGAAGCGACCAGGCTGGAAGCGACTCGGGCCAGTGTCCTGGATGTGGCCATTGCAACCAGTGTTATTTATTGTTGTGGGTACCTGGATGACGATCTTCGGCTTGACCCTTCAGCCGAGGATCGCAATCGCCGCCTGCTTGCTGATCGGAGTAGGGGCAGTGTTTTATAAAAACACCCCCGGCAAGTGTCTCAACCGAAGAATTGCTGACGATTATCGATGGGTTGAATAAGGACCCCAACGTGCACGGGATTCTTGTGCAGTTACCACTACCTCCGCAAGTAGATGCCGGGCTGGTGCTGGATTCTGTGTCCCCTGAAAAGGATGTGGATGGATTTCACCCGGTAAATTCCGGAAAGTTGTTGGCTGGAGCACCCGGCTTGCGCCCTTGCACGCCTTCTGGCGTGATGGAGTTGCTGCGGCGTTATGAGATTCCGATTGCTGGCAGAAAGGCTGTGATTGTGGGGAGGAGCGATATTGTCGGCAAACCGATGGCCATTCTGCTGCTGGCGGCAAATGCGACCGTGACAATTTGCCATAGCCGAACGTCCAACCTTGCGGAGGAGTGCCGGCGTGCGGATATTCTGGTGGCGGCCATTGGGCGGGCAGAGATGTTGGGTGAGGATTACATCCAGCCTGGCGCTGTGGTGATTGATGTGGGGATGAATCGAGTGGACGGCAGATTGACCGGTGATGTGGATCCTGAGGCGATGGCCAGGTTGAGTTCCGCTTATACGCCTGTGCCCGGAGGCGTTGGCCCGCTTACGATTGCGATGCTTATGTCGAATACGGTTCAGGCGGCCGAAGGACGGCGTAGCTGATGTTGCAGGTTGGATTGACAGGCGGGATGGCCACTGGTAAATCGACTGTCGCTGCTGAACTGGTCCGGCTTGGTTGCCATCTTTTGAAGGCTGACGAGTTGGGCCACAAATTACTGGAAAAAGAAGGCCCCTGCTATGAGCCGGTGGTCAGCGCGTTTGGCCGGGCGATTTTGGATCACAATGGAAATATTGAGCGGCGGCGCCTGGGAATGGTTGTATTCAATGAGAGTGGCGCACTCGATAAGTTGAACGCGATCATCCATCCTGCCGTATTTGCATATGAGGAGCAGTGGCTTCAGGGAGTGAAAGACTCTGAAAAAGAAGCCATCGCGATTGTCGAAGCCGCCATCTTGATTGAGACAGGAAACTATAAGAATTTCGATAAGTTGATTGTGACCTGGTGTCCGGTGGAATTGATGGTGGAACGAGCCGTAGAAAGATCTGGCTGGACGCCGGATGAGGCTCGACGCAGGATTGCCAAACAGATGCCAATTGAAGAAAAGAAACAATTCGCAGACTACTTGATCGATACTTCAGGAACGATGGAATCGACGCTAGAACAAACTCGCGCGGTTTATGCTGCGCTACGGAGTCTCCCAGTATGAAATTTCGAATTTTGGCCGTTGTTGCCGTGCTTGTCGGAGGATTTATCTATGCCACCTCGGTTGCTCGCTGGAATCCGCGCAGCCTCGTTGGCAGCGCTGTCAGTTCTCCGCTTTGGTCTGGCCCCTCTGTAACCCAGGGTGCAGGCCTGTCCAACGACGAGAACAATAATATTGAGATCTATAAGATGTCGCACCCGGCGACCGTCTTTATCACCTCGACGACTTTGCAGCAGGACTGGTTTTTGCGGGTCTATCCGTCGAAATCTACCGGCTCTGGTTTTGCTGTGAACGACCGCGGGCAGATTCTGACGAACTGGCACGTCGTTTCGGGTTCGCAGGAGCTAACGGTCACAACCCCGGACAAAAAGAACTATCGCGCAAGCTTGCTCGACAAAGATCCGGACAATGACCTGGCGCTGATTCAGGTAGATCTCAAGGGCGCAAAGCTGAACTACCTAAAGCTTGGCGATAGCGACAAGGTGCAAATCGGGCAGAAGGTTCTGGCCATTGGGAATCCTTTCGGCCTTGAAGGTACGCTCACCACAGGTATCGTGAGCTCTCTGGCGCGCTCCATCGGAGACGAGAACGGGCGCACACTTGAAGGCATGATTCAAACCGACGCTTCGATCAATCCAGGGAATTCTGGTGGGCCACTGCTTGATTCGCAAGGCAACGTGATTGGAATCAATACCGCAATTTTTGGGCAGGCTGGTTCGATTGGCATTGGCTTTGCGATGCCGATCAACCGCGCCCGCGAGATGCTGGATTCCTATGCCAGCGGCAAGAAGTATGCGCCGCCTGTAATGGGCGTCACCGTATTGCCAATTGGCGGGGATCTTGCTGAAGAACTTGGCTATCCAGCCGAGGGCGGCCTTCTGGTGCAGACGATTCGTCGTGGATCTTCTGCTGCAACGGCAGGGATTCGCGGTGGCAACAAGGCTGTTGTGATTGGACGCTATGAAGTAGCAATTGGTGGGGATTTGCTGGTATCGATCAATGGGCGCAGGGCCGAAGACGCCAATTCGATCCCGAGGGCATTGCGCGGCAAGCGCGCCGGGGATACCGTAGAGGTGGAGTTGATTCGCGGCGGTAAGCGGATGAAGCTTCAAGTGACTCTTCAGGCTGCGACTGAGGAGCGCCTCTAATCCAAAATCGGGGACTAGCCATGAAAGTAATGATTTTGTTGGCAGGCTGGGCTTTGGGTGCCATGGCCCAGATCATGGGGCCAAACTTTCAGGTCATCAAAGCTGAGTATGGCGCCGACAATCGTTGGGAGGACGTGACTTCGCGCGTTCAGGGTTTGGTGCGTGGCAACGGTGTTGAATTTCGAGTCGATGGTGAGACTTTGAGCGACCCTTTGCCGGGAGTGCAGAAAACACTGCGCGTACGCTACGTCTTTCGAGGCCAGACGCGCACGGACAACTTTCAGGATCTTGCTTATGTCCGGCTGGGAGAACCAGGGAGAGGCCTCTTTGGTGGCGGCAACGCGCGACCCGTTCGAGGTGCCCTTGAGATCGTTAAGGCCGAGTATGGAGAAGGCAACCGCT
>JAPKYY010000419.1 GCA_026394095.1 Acidobacteriota bacterium
GAGCATGGTGTCGGAGGCGAGAGGGTTGCCCTGACGGATTGCCTTCACTCTTGGAAGTACTTTCTCCATGAAGCGATCATAGATGGATTCATGAATTAGGGCCCTTGAAGGACAAGTGCAGACTTCTCCCTGGTTGAGCGCGAAGAGGACGAAGCCTTCGATCGCTTTGTTGAGATAGGCATCGTCTTTGCTCATGACATCTTCAAAGAAAATGTTGGGGCTCTTGCCGCCTAGCTCAAGAGTTACCGGGATCAAGTTCTGGGATGCGTACTGCATGATCAGACGGCCGGTAGTTGTTTCGCCAGTGAAGGCAACTTTGGCTACACGAGAGCTGGAGGCCAATGGTTTGCCGGCTTCCAGGCCAAAGCCGTTGACAATGTTGAGAACACCGGGAGGAAGAAGGTCGCCGATGAGCTCCATCCAGACCAGGATCGACAGCGGGGTTTGTTCGGCGGGTTTGAGCACGATGCAATTGCCTGCGGCGAGGGCTGGTGCGAGCTTCCAGGTAGCCATCAGGATGGGGAAATTCCAGGGGATGATTTGGGCCACGACACCCAGGGGCTCGTGATAGTGATAAGCGACGGTGTGTTCGTCGAGTTCAGAGATGGAGCCTTCCTGGGCACGAATGGCACCAGCAAAATACCGGAAGTGATCGATGGCAAGTGGGAGGTCTGCTGCCATGGTTTCGCGAATCGGTTTGCCGTTGTCCCAGGTCTCTACCGTCGCGAGCATTTCAAGATTTTGCTCCATGCGTTCGGCGATTTGTTCGAGGATTCGTGCGCGCTTGGCGACAGAGGTTTTACCCCAGGCGCGGCGGGCCGCGTGCGCGGCGTCGAGTGCACGGTCGATGTCAGCGGCGTTCGAGCGAGGAATCTCGCACAGTACCTTTCCGGTGACGGAGGTCGTGTTCTCGAAGTAGCTTTGAGAAAGCGGCGCAACCCATTCGCCGCCGATGTAGTTTTCGTATCGATGTTTGAGGTTGATCTGCATTCCGCCGAGGCTGGAGTGGTGGGTGGACATTGACATAGATCCTTGATGGGGTATCGCGGAGTTCAAACTGGGCTTGCTCCGCCGTTGATGATTCTATACCGAGTCGGATTGCAAGTAATATGATGGGAGATCTTTGTGGCAAACATATGAGCGATTCCATTTCGAGACGATACTTTTTCTACGGTGCGCTGTTGACCAGCGCCGTTCCTGCTGCTGGATATAGCAGTGTCCCCTCTCTGAGGGCTCTGGGCTACAAGCCTTTCTACAGCAAGCTCAACGTTGCCGCGATTGGCTGCGGTGGGCAGGGTGGAGTGATTCTCAACCAGGCGGCCCAAACAGAAAACATTGTCGCCATGTGTGATGTCGATCTGGATCGTGGGGCAGCCAATCTCAAGAAATTTGAGAAGGCACCGCTTTACCGGGACTTCCGGGTGATGCTCGATAAAGAAGGCAAGAACATTGATGCCTGCACGATTGCGATCCCTGACTTTATGCATGCAACGGTCGCTCTGGCCTGCATGCAGCGCGGCAAGCACGTTTACCTTGAGAAGCCGCTGACTCGTACGGTATGGGAAGCGCGTTTGCTTGCCGATGCTGCTGTTAAGTATAAGGTGGCAACGCAGATGGGCAACCAGGGCTTCTCGCACGAGTCGCATCGCACGGCGGCTGAGATTATCTGGTCTGGGGAAATCGGGGACGTTACCGAAGTGCACGTTTCCGTGACCCCGGGTACGCACCCAACCGGCTTGCAGGCACCGCCTCCTGAGGCAAGTGTGCCCGCTAATCTCGACTGGCAGGCCTGGCTTGGAAATTCGCCCATGCGTGCCTTTAGCCCGGATTATGTGCCTTACAACTGGCGCGGCTTTTATGACTTCGGCACTGGGCAGATTGGCAATTGGGCAACGCATACGGCGGGCCCCGTCCACCACGCATTGATGCTTGGTGCGCCTACCAGCGTTGAGTGCGTGTCGCAAACCAATCCAAGCAAGATCACCTTCCCCGATCGTGCCGTTATTCGCCTGGACTTCCCCTCTCGCGGTGACATGCCAGCGGTGAAGGTGTTCTACCACGACTCTGCCCGCACAACAGATCCTGATGTTTATCATGTACCTGGCATGGAGAATGAGATCATTCTGCCTCCGCCGAACAACCTGGCTGCCAAGGGACGGCCGATGGGTGGGAGACGCGAGGGTGGGCCGCCGGCCGGTCCTCGTCCTGCTTTGCCGCCGGGCGCTCCGCGCATGGGTGCTGGTGGCCCTGGGGTTCGTGTGTTTGGTGGGGATCGCGGTGGTCCTGCCAGGGGCTTGCTTACTGGCAATGGTGCGGTCTTTATCGGCACCAAAGGCATCATGGCTACGGTGGAACGTGGTGAAGGTGTTTGGCTGCTGCCTGCAGCACGATGGGCTGAGTATGTGCTGCCTCCGCAGGTTCTTACTCGCTCGCCCGGTCACATGGCTGACTGGATTCGTGCAGCCAAGGGCGGCGATCCCGCCTGTTCTCACTTTGGAATCTCTGGCCCCTACGCAGAGTGGCTTGCTCTGGCCGCGCTTGCTTTCCAGGTGCCCGGCAAACTCGAATGGGACAGCAAGCTGCTTCGTTTCACCAATAGCGTGGCCGCCAATAAGCTGGTCAAGCCCAACTTCCGTCCGGGTTGGGAATTGAAGCTCTAGTCGGGACATGACTCAGTTCACCCGCAGAAGCGTGCTTTCGCAGCTGGGTATTGCTGCGGCAGCTCAGGCCAGGAAGCCCAACATTATCCTGATGATGGCCGATGACATGGGCTTCTCCGACATCGGCTGTTACGGTTCAGAGATCGCAACTCCGAATCTCGACCGTCTGGCCAAAGAGGGCCTGCGCTTTACCCAGTTCTGCAACAATGCGCGATGCTGCCCGACGAGGGCATCGCTTCTGACGGGCCTATATGCGCACCAGGCTGGTATCGGGCATATGGTGAATGATCGTGGGCGTCCTGCTTATCAGGGCTACCTCAACGATCAATGCGTGACCATTGGCGAGGCTCTCCGTGAAGGTGGCTACACAACGCTGATGACCGGCAAATGGCATGTAGGAGAGGAAAAACCTCATTGGCCTAAAGACCGCGGCTTTGACCGGTATTTTGGCTTGGTGAGTGGGTCCAGCAGCTTCTATCGTGTAACGGAGCAGCGCCCGCTGGTGGACGAGGATAAGCCGATCCGGCCGAAGGACGACAGCTTCTACCTTACGGATCTGTTTACCGATCATGCTCTTAAATTTCTCGATGAGAATGGTCGTGGGCCCAAGCCTTTCTTCCTTTACACGGCTTTCACCAGCCCACATTGGCCCTTGCACGCATTGCCTGATGATGTGGCCCGCTACAGAGGCAAGTACAAGATCGGTTGGGATGAACTCCGCAAGCGTAGGCATGAACGAATGATCGAGCTTGGAGTGATTGATAAACGCTGGCCGATCACCGATCGAGAGTCTGATGTGCCGGCCTGGGATCAGGTGAAGGACAAGGACAATCAGGATTTGTTGATGGCAGTTTATGCGGCTCAAATTGACCGTATGGATCAGAACATTGGGCGCATCCTGGCCAAATTGAAAGAACTTGGGCAAGAACAAAATACACTGATTTTGTTTTTGGCCGATAACGGTGGTTGTGCCGAGGTGATCGACCGTGGCAAACCCGGCGTACCCGCGGGTGGCCCCGACTCCTTTCTCAGCTATGGCCCTCCTTGGGCTAATGCCAGCAACACGCCATTCCGGCGTTATAAACATTGGGTCCATGAAGGTGGCATAGCAACTCCGCTGATCGCTCACTGGCCACAGGAAATAAAGACTGTGGGCAAGATCACCCAACAGCCGGGACACCTGATCGACATCATGGCCACATGCCTCGATGCTGGCGGAACCCCTTATCCGAAGACCTACAAAGGCCGCGCTGTGACGCCGATTGAGGGACGCTCTCTCTTGCCCGTTTTCCAGGGAAAGAAACGCACGGAGCATCCTTATCTGTGTTGGGAGCACGAAGGCAATCGTGCCGTAAGGCAAGGCAAGTGGAAGCTGGTTGCGCAGTTCAAAGGCCTATGGGAGCTTTACGATCTTGTATCGGATCGCACAGAGACCAAGGATCTGGCCAAAGCCAATCCTGCCAGGGTGAAGAGCATGACAGCGATTTATGATGCGTGGGCACAGCGCTGTGGAGTGGTGCCCTATGAGACCCTGCAAAAAGTCGCTCAATCTAACGCTTAGCGAAGAGAGTCTTGACAGCAAAGAGACGCGTTTGCTGTAATAGAAAGGTCAGCGTTCCTCGGTAGCTCAATGGTAGAGCATTCGGCTGTTAACCGAAGGGTTGTAGGTTCGAATCCTACCCGGGGAGCCAAATCTATTCAAGGTCTTAGCGACCATCTCTCCCTTCCCTCCTCCCTCAAAAAATGCCTACTGTAGGGACTTTTGTAGACACACTCCTTCAACATGAGTACAAACGGATCCACATCGTGGATCCGTTTGAGCAAGTAGCGGCAATTTGCCAGCGAAATGAAGGAGTGTATGTATGTCTTCAGTGGCCGTTAGGTGCTCATGATGACCGGACCAAATCACTGTCGATTGTTTCAGTCGCCGCGATGGTTCTTGTTCCCCCAAGATGAAGTTCAGTTGACGAGACCCGTTGTCGAATTGCAGCACACGCGTGGAGATCTGTGGTTCTCGCAAATCTCGAGGTTTCTGATAAATTGGGGGTTGCCTTTCTTCCTTCGATTCCCTTGTTCGCCTCCGTTGGTGGCGCTTTCGGCGGCTTTCTTGGCTTTCTTTCGCCAGCGTACGGCGCTTCAGCTTGAGATTCTGGCCCTTCGTCATCAGCTCGGTGTTCTGCAACGCTCGGTGAAGCGGCCGAAACTGACCCTCGCTGATCGATTCACGTGGGTCTGTTTGTCGGCGGTTTTGGGAGACATCCGTTGGCTCGTCAAGCTGAAAGGTTGTTAGCCTAACGACATCGGCAATGGACAATGTGTCTAGACAAGTCCGCAGTGCAACCATGAGAGGTGTGCGATCGAAGGACACAGGGCCAGAATTGGTGGTTAGACGGCTTGTGCACAGCATGGGGTTCCGCTACCTGTTGCAATCTCCGACCTTGCACTAATCAAAAACCCGTACATGCTTCACTTTCGTTCGCAGATTATATGTATCAAGAGACTCCGTTTCCACCAAAACTTGGTATCGGTCAGGCCACGTTGCCCGGCCGGCTCTCCGAAATTCGGCCAGGAGAGAGTTCACGTTGTCTTCTGAAGTGAAATAGCGCGCCGCTGCCTCTGCTCCGTCAGAGTTGATCCCGGACAAGATCATCGTCCGCCTTTTTGCCGTCGAGTCCGATGAGGCAACCGTGATCAGTCCGTAGCTATGGCGGTAATTGTCTGATGGGAACCACCATTCAGGTTCCTTCGGCCTGGGAGAACGATTATGAATGCCGACCATTCGGTGGACTGCGTTATGCTCGACTGACAATCCACCACCGGGCATCCAGCCGGCGATTGAGTCTGGATAGTCCGCACTGCCGATGATCACAACATTCTTGTCCCGGAGCGCAGCAGCAGTAACCTGTGTAGCGGACATCATTTCGATCTTCGCCCCGTATTGGCCCAACCTGCTACCCACGACAAAAGCCGCTACAGCGTCACCCCAGAGCGGCGAACGCGCATTGAGTTGGAAGAAAGCCGCCTTTCCCAGATTCTTTCGATACTCTCGCTTGTACCAATCCTCAAATTCAGGGGTTCTTGGCACAGGCAAGCCGTATTTCAGCTCTACAGGCGCCTCCGCGTTTCCAAAATCCCGCAAGAGCAAAGAAGCCGGCGTCGCGACAGCGATTGTCACGGTTGCCCCCCGCACCGCCATAGGTCCCCATAGGGCAATCAGATTGCGTTCTCCTGCAGGGGTCGGCTCTCTTTGAGCCACGGCCCAGAGAGCGAAACCGAGGGCCATGATGAGGGCCCCAACGGCGGCGCCGCCCAGGAAGGCGCGGTTTCGCCTCCAGAAAGCGAAAAGCCGCAGTCCGGCAGAAACGTCGCGGTCCGTCTGCTCGGCTGATTCATGCTCAGTCGCCGCGAATCGAAGCGAATAGGCGCCGCGCGGGATCTCGACACGGATTGCTTTGTCCACGCCTTCGGTGGCGTAGTAGTCATCCAACTTCTTGCGAAGCGCCATGACACGATTACGCACTGAGGAATCAAGATCTGGTGAAAAGTTCTGCCCCCGGCCCAGAACATCCACAGCGATCTCGGTCTCGCTGACATCGGCGGCCCTTCCTAACGATTCTTGCTTGCAAAGATAGGCCAGTATGGTCTTCAGGACCTCGGCCCGTCGGAACAGAGCACTTTCGATGATGAGCCGAACCGCCTCAGCTTTCTGTGCATCGGTGATGGACATCGTCGTAGAAATTCGAGTTTAGCATGCGAAACCGCCACTTCAAACAACCCGTTCAGGGAGGCCTAGCCTCCAATCGATAGGAGCACAGCACGATGTCTGCCAAATTGCATATGAACTCACTATTCCACGGGGTCCTAATCTGTCTGAGCTTGACGATGCCCGTCACAGGACAGACCGCTCAGATGACTGGGCGCACGACCGACTCAAGCGGTGCCGTAGTCATCGGCGCCTTGGTATTCGTGACAAACACCGAAACGGGTGTGCGTCGCGAGATCCAAACCAATCAGGACGGCTATTACTCGGTGCCGTCGCTGGCGCGTGGCCTCTACACCCTTCGGGTACAACAGGCGGGATTCAAGGAAAGCATCCGTTCAGGGCTCACCTTGGACGAGGGCCAAGCGCTACGCCTAGATTTCACCCTGGAACTTGGGGGTGCGTCGGAGAAAATAGAAGTCAGCGGTGCGGCTCCGCTGCTGGAAACCGAAACTTCGACCGTCAGTTCCGTTGTGAACAACCAGAGGATTGCGGACATGCCCACCTACGGACGGAACCCACTCCAATTCGCGCTGCTGGTGCCGGGAGTGCGGGCTGTGGGTTCGTTCGGTGACGTGCCCGTCTCTGCGTTCAGTGGCAACCAGGCTTCCATCGCCGGCGGAGCTGCCTCAACCAATAGCTACCTCGTCGACGGCATTGCTGCGGAGAACTGGGCGTCAGGCACGCTGATGACTCCACTGTCGGTGGATGCCACCGAGGAGTTTCGTCTGATCATCAGAAACCCGAGCGCGGAATATGGGCGAACCGGTGGCGGAATCATGAACCTGATCAGCAAGTCTGGCACAAACCAGTTTCACGGGAGCATGTACCAGTTCAATCGCAACAAAGTGCTCCGGGCTAACGACTTCTTCAGTAATCGGGCCGGAAGGCCGCGCCAGCCATTCAACTACAACCAGTTTGGCGCCGCAGTCGGCGGGCCTATTAAGAAAGAGAAGACATTTTTCTTCGCCAACTGGGAGCAGTTCATGCAACGAACCCTCACATCGAC